>NZ_JBEZBN010000001.1:116965-283033 GCF_040647115.1 Streptomyces sp. NPDC044571 | reverse complement strand
ATACGGACCTCGGAGGCGGAGAGCTTCCTGCCCTCGGCGGCGGGAACGGCGGACGCCTTCGAGTCGTCCTTCACGGCCTCGGAACCGTAGCCGCACGAGGCGAGCGCACCGATCAGGAGCGGCAGGGCGGCAGCGGCGGAGACACCGCGGCGCAGGGTCTTGCGGGTGTGGCGGGTGGCAGGCACGAGGGCTTCCTCTCGTGGCGTCAACTCATGACGCACGTCTTCGTTTACGGAGCAACTGCGGGTACGGCTCGTGGGGGGTGAGGGCGCGCGAGCGGTGCGCGTACGTCATCGCGCACATCGCGCCACCCCTCCCTGGCCGCTGCCGAGGCGGCCGCTGCCCACGCGCCCGCCCTCCTTGGCGAAGGTGGCGTAGAGGTCGGCATGCATGATCTAGAAGTCCCAGCCTTCCTCGTCCGCCTGAACGGTGGTCGCGGCCTGGGAGGCGAAGGACTCGCCGGCCATGCCCGCCGCCAGGGTGGTGCCGTCGGCCGGGTCGATCAGCAGGAAGGACCCGGTGCGGCGCGAGTCGGCGTACGCGTCGAGCGCGAGCGGCTCGGCGGTGCGCACGACGACCCGGCCGATGTCATTGGCCACCAGCTGCCCCGGGTTCGGGTGCTGGGACAGGTCGTCCAGGGTCAGCCGCGAGGGGATCTCCTTGACGATCGCCTTGACCGTGCGCGTGGTGTGCTTGAGCAGCACCCGTGCGCCGACGGCCAGCGGCTGGTCCGCCACGTGGCAGACCGTCGCGACGACGTCCTGCGTGGTGGCGGGGGCGCTCGCGGTGGGCGCGATCAGGTCACCCCGCGAGATGTCGATGTCGTCCGTCAGCCGCAGCGTCACCGACTGCGGCGCCCAGGCGATGTCCACGCTCTGCCCGAGCGCGTCGATGCCCTCGATGACCGAGGTGCGGCCCGACGGCAGGACGGTGACCGGCTCGCCGACCCGCAGCACGCCGGAGGCGATCTGGCCCGCGTAGCCCCGGTAGTCCGGGTGCTCCACGCTCTGCGGACGGATCACGTACTGCACCGGGAAACGCGCCGGGCAGGCCGTCAGGTCGTGGCTGACCGGGACGGTCTCCAGGTGCTCCAGCACCGTCGGGCCGCCGTACCAGTCCATGTGCGCGGAGGGCTCCACCACGTTGTCACCGGCCAGCGCGGAGATCGGTATCGCGGTGATCTCCGGGACGCCCAGGTCCGAGGCGTACGCGGTGAACTCCTCGGCGATCTTCGCGAAGACCGCCTCCTCGTAGCCCACCAGGTCCATCTTGTTCACGGCGAGGACCACGTGCGGCACCCGCAGCAGGGCGGCGACGGCCGCGTGCCGGCGGGTCTGCTCGATCACGCCGTTGCGGGCGTCGACGAGGACCACGGCCAGGTCGGCGGTGGAGGCGCCGGTGACCATGTTCCGGGTGTACTGCACGTGCCCCGGGGTGTCCGCGAGGATGAACCGGCGGCGCGCGGTCGCGAAGTAGCGGTACGCCACGTCGATGGTGATGCCCTGCTCCCGCTCGGCCCGCAGGCCGTCGGTCAGCAGCGCGAGGTCGGGGGCGTCCTGCCCGCGCTGCGCGGAGACGGCCTCGACGGCCTCCAGCTGGTCGGTCAGGACCGACTTGGAGTCGTGCAGCAGGCGCCCGACCAGGGTGGACTTGCCGTCGTCGACGGAGCCGGCGGTCGCGAAGCGCAGCAGCGTGGTCGCCGCGACGTCAGCGAAGTCGGCGAACTGCTCGGTGGTGGAGGTCATGGCTAGAAGTACCCTTCGCGCTTGCGGTCTTCCATCGCCGCCTCGGACATCTTGTCGTCGGCGCGGGTCGCCCCCCGCTCGGTGAGACGGGAAGCGGCGATCTCGGTGATCACGGCGTCCAGCGTGGTGGCGTCGGAGTCGACGGCACCGGTGCAGGACATGTCACCGACGGTGCGGTAGCGGATGAGACGCTTCTCGGGCGTCTCGCCCTCCTTCGGGCCGCCCCACTCGCCGGCCGTCAGCCACATGCCGTTCCGCTTGAACACCTCGCGCTCGTGGGCGAAGTAGATCTCCGGGAGCTCGATGCCCTCGCGGGCGATGTACTGCCACACGTCCAGCTCGGTCCAGTTGGACAGCGGGAACACGCGCACGTGCTCGCCGGGCGCGTGGCGGCCGTTGTAAAGCTGCCACAGCTCGGGGCGCTGGCGGCGGGGATCCCACTGGGAGAACTCGTCGCGCAGCGAGAACACCCGCTCCTTGGCGCGGGCCTTCTCCTCGTCGCGGCGGCCGCCGCCGAAGACGGCGTCGAACTTCAGCTGCTGGATCGCCTCGGTCAGCGGGACGGTCTGCAGCGGGTTGCGGGTGCCGTCGGGGCGCTCGCGCAGCTTTCCGGCGTCGATGTATTCCTGCACGGACGCGACGTGCAGGCGCAGTCCGTGCCGGGCCACCGTGCGGTCGCGGTACTCAAGGACCTCGGGGAAGTTGTGCCCCGTGTCCACGTGCAGCAGCGTGAACGGCACCGGGGCCGGCGCGAACGCCTTCAGCGCCAGGTGCAGCATGACGATGGAGTCCTTGCCGCCGGAGAAGAGGATCACCGGCTTCTCGAACTCGCCCGCCACCTCGCGGAAGATGTGCACGGCCTCCGATTCGAGGGCGTCCAGGTGCGTCAGCGCGTACGGCGCGTCCGCATCCGGCTCGGCGTGCAGGTGCGCGGCGGTGGTCATGCCAGACCCCTCTCGGTGAGCAGCGCGTACAGGGCCGAAGCCGACTCCTGCACGCTCTGGGTGTGCGACTCGATACGGAGGTCCGGGGACTCCGGCGCCTCGTACGGGTCGTCGACCCCGGTCAGACCGGAGATCTCGCCCGCGGCCTGCTTGGCGTACAGGCCCTTCACGTCCCGCTCCGAGCAGACCTCGACCGGGGTGGCCACGTGGACCTCCAGGTACGCGGTGCCCTCGGCGGAGTGCCGCTTGCGGACGGCCTCACGGCTGTCCGCGAACGGCGCGATCACCGGTACGAGCGCCTTGACGCCGTTGCTCGCGAGGAGTTCGGCGACGAAGCCGATCCGCTGCACGTTGGTGTGGCGGTCCTCCCGGGTGAAGCCCAGACCGGCGGAGAGGAACTCGCGGATCTCGTCTCCGTCGAGGACCTCCACGCGGTGGCCCTCGGCACGCAGCCGCTCGGCCAGCGCGTAGGCGATGGTGGTCTTGCCCGCGCTCGGCAGCCCGGTCAGCCACACGGTGGCGCCCTGGTCGCTCACGCTCATCGTTTTCGTCTCCGTCGGTTCGTTCACTGCTTCGGGATCGGTCATCAGCCGTGCAGTCCGCACTCGGTCTTCGCCCGGCCGGCCCAGCGGCCGGCCCGCGCGTCCTCGCCCTCCGCCACGCGGCGGGTGCAGGGGGCGCAGCCGACGGAGGCGTAACCGTCCATCAGCAGCGGGTTGGTGAGCACGCCGTGCTCCGCGACGTACGCGTCCACGTCGTCCTGCGTCCAGCGGGCGATCGGCGAGACCTTGACCTTCTGCCGCTTCGCGTCCCAGCCGACCACCGGGGTGTTCGCCCGGGTCGGGGACTCGTCGCGGCGCAGGCCCGTCGCCCAGGCCTCGTACGCGGTCAGGCCCTCTTCCAGCGGCTTGACCTTGCGCAGCGCGCAGCACAGGTCCGGGTCGCGGTCGTGGAGCTTGGGGCCGTACTCGGCGTCCTGCTCGGCGACCGTCTGGCGCGGGGTGAGGGTGATGACGTTGACGTCCATCACGGCCTCGACCGCGTCCCGGGTGCCGATGGTCTCCTCGAAGTGGTAGCCCGTGTCGAGGAAGACCACGTCCACGCCGGGGAAGGCGCGGGACGCCAGGTGCGCGACCACCGCGTCCTCCATGGAGGAGGTCACGGCGAACTTCCCGCCGAAGGTCTCGGCGGCCCAGGTCAGGATCTCCAGTGCGGAGGCGTCCTCCAGGTCCCGGCCCGCCTGCTCGGCCAGCGCCTTGAGTTCGTCCGCGCGCGTCTCGTGAGCGGTGGTCATCCCTCTTCCCCTCCAGTGGTGTCGCTGCGAAGTCCGCGGGCCAGCAGCCCGAGGTACTTCAGCTGGAAGGCTCGGTTGCAGGCCCTGCATTCCCAGGCGCCGTGGCCCTGTTCATGGGGGAACAGGTCCTCGTCGCCGCAGTACGGGCAGTAGAACGGTGCGGCGCGCTCGCTCACGAGAGGTCCTCGTCCTTGGCCCGGGTGACCCAGGCGGCGAAGCGCTCGCCGTCCTCGCGCTGCTCCTGGAAGCGGGTGACGACCCGCTCGACGTAGTCTGGCAGACCCGCCGAAGTGACCTTGAGGCCGCGGACCTTGCGGCCGAAGCCGGCCTCCAGGCCGAGCGCGCCGCCCAGGTGCACCTGGTAGCCCTCGACCTGCTCGCCGTTCTCGTCCAGGACCAGCTGGCCCTTGAGGCCGATGTCCGCCACCTGGATACGGGCGCACGCGTTGGGGCAGCCGTTGATGTTGATGGTGAGGGGCTCGGCGAAGTCCGGCAGGCGCCGCTCCAGCTCGTCGATCAGCGAGGCGCCGCGCGCCTTCGTCTCGACGATGGCGAGCTTGCAGAACTCGATGCCGGTGCAGGCCATGGTGCCGCGGCGGAACGGGGAGGGCTTGACCTGCAGGTCCAGCGCCTCCAGGGCCGCCACGACCGAGTCGACCTGCGCCTCCTCGACGTCGAGCACGATCATCTTCTGCTCGGCGGTGGTGCGCAGGCGGCCGGAGCCGTGCGTCTCGGCCACCTCCGCGATCTTGGTCAGGGTGGCGCCGTCGACGCGGCCGACCCGGGGCGCGAAGCCGACGTAGAAGCGGCCGTCCTGCTGCCGGTGGACGCCCACGTGGTCGCGCCACTGGCCGGTCGGCTGCGCGGGCGCCGGCCCGTCGGTCAGCTTCCGCTTCAGGTACTCGTCCTCCAGGACCTGGCGGAACTTCTCGGCGCCCCAGTCGGCGACGAGGAACTTCAGCCGGGCGCGGGTGCGCAGGCGGCGGTAGCCGTAGTCACGGAAGATCGAGATGACGCCCTCGTACACGTCCGGGACCTCGTCGAGCGAGACCCAGGTGCCCAGGCGCACGCCGAGCTTCGGGTTGGTCGAGAGGCCGCCGCCGACCCAGACGTCGAAACCGGGGCCGTGCTCGGGGTGGTCCACGCCGACGAAGGCGACGTCGTTGATCTCGTGGGCCACGTCGAGCAGCGGCGAGCCGGAGACCGCGGACTTGAACTTGCGGGGCAGGTTGGAGAAGGCCGGGTTGCCGACGATGCGGCGCTGGATCTCCTCGATGGCGGGCGTGCCGTCGATGATCTCGTCCTCGGCGATGCCGGCGACGGGCGAGCCGAGGATGACGCGGGGCGTGTCACCGCACGCCTCGGTGGTCGAGAGGCCGACGGCCTCCAGACGGCGCCAGATCTCCGGGACGTCCTCGATGCGGATCCAGTGGTACTGCACGTTCTGGCGGTCGGTGAGGTCGGCCGTCCCGCGGGCGAACTCCTCGGAGATCTCGCCGATCACGCGGAGCTGCTCGGTGGTCAGCCGGCCGCCGTCGATGCGGACGCGCAACATGAAGTACTTGTCGTCCAGCTCCTCCGGCTCCAGGATCGCGGTCTTGCCGCCGTCGATCCCGGGCTTGCGCTGGGTGTAGAGGCCCCACCAGCGCATGCGGCCGCGCAGGTCGTTGGGGTCGATCGAGTCGAAGCCGGTCTTCGAGTAGATCGTCTCAATGCGCGTCCGCACATTGAGACCGTCATCGTCCTTCTTGAACTGCTCGTTGCCGTTGAGAGGGGTGTGGTGTCCAACGGCCCACTGACCCTCACCGCGGTGACGGCCGGACTTGCGGCGCGCGGCGGCGGGCGTTTCGGGGGTGGAGGCCATGACGGTACGTCCTTCTTCGGCGGCTCAAGGCAAGGGCAGGGGAGAGTGGTGGCGTGACCCCTGTGGCACGGGTGCCGCTGAGCAGGTGTGGCTGATTGCCGCCGTTTTCCGGTTGTGCCGGTGGTCAGGGCGGTCTTCGGCCGTCAGGGGACTGGCTGGTTCCGGCGCGCGCCGCGACGACGCTGGGCGGGCGCTGTGCCGGTGCTGTGCGGCGGGGCTGGTTCCGTCAGCGCGCCGAACAGATGGCGCTGGACATGCGGCCGAGATCGACGTGCCGTCGACTCACCAAGGCAATTCCAGCTCCATTCATGGCGGAAGCGTGTCATGTGCCGATTGGAGGAGTCCACTACTGTCCACGATGCGGACGATGTCGTCCCGCATCGTGGTACGACGTGACGGCGGTCACCCTGGGGGACGCCGGATGGCGGGATCCGTGCGGTCCGGCGGAGACCGGCCCCGCGCGCCCGCGGGGGAGCGGCCCGGGCCGAGCCGCGGGCCCGGGCGGGAGCCGCTCCTGCACCGCTCGGAGGGTTACGCGCCGGGCCAGGGGCCCGGGGTGGGGGTGTCCTGCTTCTCTTCCGTTTCCGTCTTGAAGAGCTTGAAGCCGCGCCGCAGGTAGTTGTCCAGCGCCGTCGGGCCGTCCTGGCTGCACGTGTGGACCCAGACCCGCCGGGTGGGCTCCCGCTGCGGCCACCGGTCGGCCAGGGACCACGCGGCGGCCACCCCCACCGACAGCAGGTGCCCGCCGATGCGCCGGCCCCGGAAGTCCGGCAGCAGGCCGAAGTACATGATCTCCACCACACCCTCGGGCTGCGGATCCAGTTCCACGTATCCGGCCGGGGTCCCGCGGTCGTACGCCACCCACGTCTCCACCCCGGGCCGCGCCAGGTACTCCACCCACTGCGCACGGGTCAGCGACAACCGGTCCGTCCAGTGGATGTCGCCGCCCACCGAGGCGTACAGGAAGCGGCTGAACTCCGGCGAGGGGACCTCCGCCCTGCGGACGGTGATCTCAGGACCCGGGACGGCCGACGGGACCAGATCGTCCGGGGAGGTCATTTCCAGGGACCACGTGGTCAGGGTGATGCTGCTCATGCAGGTCAGGGAATCATGCCCGGCCCCGGATGGCCCAGGCGGGCCCTGACCACCGCCGGGGCCGTGGAGTGCGGCAGCAGCGCCGACGGCTCCTCCGGGCGGATCAGCTCGACCTCCACGTCGTCCGCGAAGCGGTACGGCCGGTGGGTGAGCACCCCCGCCAGGCGCCGGCGCACCCGGGAGAGCTCCGCGCGGACCGTCACCGTACGGGTCGGGTCCCCGAACAGCTCCTGCGACAGCTCCGCCGCCGACCGCCCCCGCGGGCTGTCCGCCAGCAGGAACAGCAGCTCCGCGTGGCGCGGGCTGAGCTCCTGCGACCAGCTCCCGGCCGCCCCGTACACCGTCGCCGACCAGGTGCGGGGACGGCTCAGGTCCAGGACGACCCGGCTCGCCGCCGCCCCCGCGCTCCGGGTCTCCTCGACGCGCAGCAGCCAGCCGCCCGGCAGCGGCTCCACCACGCAGTCCCCGAGCTGCGGTACCCATACCGG
This sequence comes from Streptomyces sp. NPDC044571, assembly GCF_040647115.1. NCBI lineage: Bacteria > Bacillati > Actinomycetota > Actinomycetes > Kitasatosporales > Streptomycetaceae > Streptomyces > Streptomyces sp. NPDC044571. The sequence goes on along the minus strand of NZ_JBEZBN010000001.1, from coordinate 275,603 downwards.
GCCCGGCCCGAAGCCCTTCGGCAGCGCGATGCGGTCCGCCGGGGCCAGGCCGGTCACCGCCGCCGTCCAGCCTTGTGGGTCGACGGCGAGGGCCCGGCCGGGCAGCCGGGCCAGCAGGGGCGCCGCCACGGCACGCAGCCGCTCCAGCGACTCCAGGTGCCGCACGCGCAGCTCCCGCTCGGCGAGCCGGGCCACCGAGCTCACCCAGGCCAGGGTCGCCGGGTGCATGGTGGCCAGCGGCCCGCTGACGTCCACCACGCCCAGCAGCCGCCCGTCCCGCGGATCCCGTACCGGGGCCCCCGCACAGGTCCAGTCGTGATGGCTGGAGACGAAGTGCTCGGCCGAGAACACCTGCACCGGCCGGCGGGCCACCAGCGCGGTCCCCACGCCGTTGGTGCCGACCACCGCCTCGTCCCAGTCGGCGCCGACCCCGAAGCCGAGCCGGTCCGCCTTGCGCAGGATCGAGGAGGCGCCCTCCCGCCACAGCAGCCGCCCGTCCGCGTCGGCGACGACCATGATGTGCAAGGCCGTGTCCAGCGTCGGCAGCAGCCCCTCGCGCAGGACCGGAAGGATCTCCCGCAGCGGCGAGACCTGCCGCCGCTCCTCCGTCTCGGCGGCCGACAGCATCCGCGAGCGCGCGTCCCGGTCCGGATGCACCCCGCCCGCCAGCATCCGCCGCCAGGACTCGGCGATCTCCGGGCGCGGCGCCGCCGGCAGTCGGTCCCCGGCCAGCACGGCCGCGCGCACCCCCTTCAGCAGACGCGCCGCCTCCCGCGCGTCCATGGCCGAGATGCGCGCCACATCGACCGTGCTGCCTGCGGTGTCGGCCAACGGAACCTCCCCGTGTGGAACAGGACGTACGAGACTCAGAGGGTTGCAACGGTATGCAACTCTCGCCAACTCCCGGTCGCCCGACCGAAACTGTCCGGACGTCGCCCAGCGGCGTGACAGCTCCTCCTCGGGGCTCTCGGATCAGGGGTGGTGCCGAGTCGGCGCGGCGCCACTCCTGATCCCGGTCAACGGGCCCGGATCCCGGCTCGGAACGGTTTGGGGACCTCCCTAGCCCGCGATCCGCGCCCGTTCCACGACCGCGGCGAGATCCAGGCTGTGCGGCAGCGTGCCGAAGGCCGCGCCCCCGTCCCCGCCGAGCCGCGAGGCGCAGAACGCGTCCGCCACCGCGGGCGGAGCCCAGCGCACCAGCAGCGACCCCTGCAACACCAGGGCCATGCGCTCCACGACGCGTCGGGCCCGCGCCTCGATGCCCTCCAGATCGGCGAGCTCCGTCAGCAGGCCCTTGATGGCCGAATCCAGCCGGTGGTCGGCGCCGCGGGCCTGCCCGACCTCCCGCAGGAAGGCGTTCAGCGCCTGCGGCTCCCGCTGGAGGGCGCGCAGCACGTCCAGGGCCTGGACGTTGCCGGAGCCCTCCCAGATGGAGTTCAGGGGGGACTCGCGCAGCAGCCGCGGCAGCCCGGAGTCCTCCACGTAGCCGTTGCCGCCCAGGCACTCCAGCGCCTCGGCCACCATCGGGGTGCAGCGCTTGGTCACCCAGTACTTCGCCGTGGGCACCGCGATGCGCAGGAAGGCCCGCTCCTCCTGCGCACCCGAATCCTGGACCGCGTCGTACGCCGCGGCGAGCCGCAGCGCCAAGGTGGTGGCGGCCTCCGACTCCAGGGCGAGATCGGCCAGCACGTTGCGCATCAGCGGCTGCTCGATGAGCCGTGCTCCGAAAGCAGAGCGGTGCTCCGCATGGTGCACCGCCTGCGTGAGTGCCTGCCGCATCTGCGCGGCCGCGCCGACGACGCAGTCCAGCCGGGTCGCCGCGACCATCTCGATGATGGTCCGCACCCCCCGCCCCTCCTCACCGACCCGCCGCGCCCACGTCCCGTCGAACTCCACCTCCGCCGACGCGTTCGACCGGTTGCCCAGCTTGTCCTTCAGCCGCTGCAGCGCGAACACGTTGCGCGTGCCGTCCGGCAGCACCCGCGGCACCAGGAAACAGGTCAGACCGTCCCTCCCCACGGGACCCGCCTGCGCCAGCACCAGGAAGCCGTCCGACATCGGCGCCGAGCAGAACCACTTGTGCCCGGTCAGCAGGTACTCGCCCGGCGCGTCCAGCGGCGCGGCCGCCGTCGTGTTCGCCCGTACGTCGCTGCCGCCCTGCTTCTCCGTCATCGCCATGCCGAACAGCGCACCGGCCTTCTGACCGGCCGGCCGCAGCCCCTCCTCGTACACGTGCGAGGTCAGCCGCGGCTCCCACTCGGCGGCCAGTTCCGGATCCGCCCGCAGCGCCGGCACCGCCGCATGGGTCATCGACACCGGGCAGCCGTGCCCCGCCTCCGCCTGCGACGACACGAAGAACCCCGCCGCGCGGCGCAGGTGCCCCGCCGGCCGCCCCCAGGCGTCGGTGAGCCCCGCACCCACCGCGCTCCCGAGCAGCCGGTGCCAGGCCGGGTGGAACTCCACCTCGTCGATCCGGTTTCCGTACCGGTCGTGCGTGCGCAGCCTCGGCGGGTTCTCGTTCGCCTGCCGGCCCCACTCCTGGGCCTGCGCGGAGCCCGCTGCGCGGCCGAGTCCGCCGAGCTCCTCCCGTACCTCGTCGCGCAGTTCGGCGTCCGCCCCGGCGAGGTGCCGCTCCACGCCCTCCGTGAGGGCCCGGTCGCTTCCGTAGACGTCGTAGCCCACCAGGGGCGGAGCCTGGTTCGTGACGGTGTGGGTGGTGGCTGCCATGCGGATACCGTAAGGACGTGCAGCCAGCAAAAGAAACACCCGAGTGGGTCCCAGGGCGGCTCCACCGGGCCCGTGCCCTCTACCGCAACGTGTCCAAGCGCAAGATGGCGTGGCTGCTGCTGAAGGACACCGTCAATTCGTGCATCGAGTACCGGATCCTCGGTCTGGCGGCCGAGGCGGCGTTCTTCACGCTGTTGTCGCTGCCCCCGCTGTTCCTGGGCCTGCTGGGCGTACTCGGGTACGTGGACGGCTGGACGGGCGGCACCTTCGTCGCGAGCATCGAGGAGAACATCCTGCGGGCGGTCGGCACCGTGCTGTCCGACCGTGGCGTCAACGAGATCGCGAAACCGATGCTGGACGACGTCACGAGCCGCGGCCGCCCCGACCTGATCTCGCTCGGCTTCGCCTTCGCCCTGTGGTCGGGGTCGCGGGCCGTCAACGTCTTCATCGACACCATCACCGTCATGTACGGCCTCGACGGCCAGCGCGGCATCGTCAAGACCCGGCTGCTGGCCTTCCTGCTGTACGTGATCGCCCTGGTGATCGGCGCGGTCGTACTGCCGCTGATGGTGGCCGGACCGGATGCCGTGGTGCAGTGGCTGCCGTGGAGCACCGAGGTGATCGCGGTGCTCTACTGGCCGACGGTCACCCTGCTGTCCATCGCCTTCCTGACCACCCTGTACCACGTGTCCGTGCCGGTGCGCTCGCCGTGGATCGAGGACGTGCCGGGCGCGCTGGTGGCCCTGGCCATGTGGGTGCTGGGCTCGTTCCTGCTGCGGATCTACCTCACGAACACCGTGGAGGGCCCGACGATCTACGGCTCGCTGGCCGCGCCCGTCGCGGTGCTGCTGTGGATCGGCGTCTCGGCCTTCGCGGTCCTGGTCGGCGCAGCCGTCAACGCCGCCATCGACCGGGTCTGGCCCTCCCTGGCGACGGCCGCCGCCCGGGAGGCCAACGAGCGGGTCCGGGAGGCGGAGGCCGCCCAGCTCATCGCGCGGGCCGCCGCCTGGCGGGCCCTGGCCGAGGGCGAGTCGGAGGACGACGAGGACGGCGACGCCGTGATGCCCTCGGAGTTCCCGGAGCGGTGGTCGAAATTCCTCCCCCCGGAGGACTACTCCTCCCGCCTGCGCAAGCACTGACGGGAAGGACGGGTGGCTGCTGGCCGCGCCCGCTGGCGGTGCCCGCCACCCGCCCACCCGCCCGCGCCGGAGAGCCCGCGCCGAGACCGGGCGGGACGGTGCGGACACGCCCCAGCCTGGGACCGTGTATGAGGAACGGCGGTCCCCGGCGGTCCCCGGGGCGGTCCTCTGGCGGGCCTCCGGACCGGGCCGCGTCGTCCTGCCCGACGGGTGCATGGACCTGCTGTGGGTCGACGGGAACCTGCTGGTGGCCGGCCCCGACACCGGGCCGCACCCCGCCGGAGAAGTGCCGGGCGGGGCGTTCGTCGGGCTGCGCTTCGCCCCGGGCACCGCGCCCGCCCTGCTCGGCGTACCGGCGTACGAGCTGCGCGACCGGCGCGTCGAACTGGCCGACCTGTGGTCCGGGCCGCAGGTACGCCGCCTCACGGAGCGCATCGGTGCCGCCCCGACCCCGGTGAGGGCCTGGAGTGGCTGGCCCGCACCCGCGCGGCCGGGGCCGGACCGCCCGACCCCCTCGCCGAACGGGTGGCTGCCGGGCTCCGGGCCGGGGAACCGGTGGCCGCCGTCGCCGAGGCCGTCGGCCTCGGGCCGCGCCAGCTGCACCGGCGTTCGCTCGACGCGTTCGGTTACGGGCCCCGCACCCTGGCGCGGGTGCTGCGGCTCCAGCGGGCGCTGGCCCTGGCCCGGCGCGGGCTGCCCCTGGCCGAGGTGGCCCAGCGGGCCGGCTACGCGGACCAGCCGCACCTGGCCCGCGAGGTGCGGGCGCTGGCGGGGACGACCCCGAAGGCCTACGCGGCGGGCGCCGCGGCGGCGAACAGGGACACGCCGCAGCCGTCCGGATCCAGTACGACGGCGTAGCGCTGGCCCCAGAAGGCGTCCCAGGGCTTCAGATGGCCCGTGTGCCCGGCCTCCGTCAGCTCCGCGTACGAGGCGTCCACTTCGCCGGGGGAGTCGCACAGGAACGCCAGGTCGCGCCGGCTGTCCCCGGAGGGGCGGGACCAGGACGGGTCGAAGGAGCGGACGACGTCCTCCGTGTCGAAGCCGATCCGGATCCCGCCGGGGAGGACGGCCTCCACGTGCGGTTCGCCGTCCGCCTCGGCCGGGATGTCCAGCCCCAGGCGGCGGTAGAAGGCGAGCGAGGCGGCCATGTCGGAGACGACCAGGCCGATCATGTCGAGTCGGGGAGTCATACGGCCAGGCTAGGAGCGCCCGCGCCCGCCGTCTTGAACGAATCGGTCATCAGCCACCGGAAAAAGAAATGGCGCCGGGCCACGGCTGGTTGCTACGGTGGGCCCGTTCCCGCCGATCGGCGCGGAACGTCGGCAAGTGGCATGACCCGGAGGTGAGTTCATTGATGACTGTCGTTGCGCAGGGCGCTGCCCGCACTCAGAAGACCATCAATGTCACTTCTGTGGCCACCGGCTGATCCCACACCTCTTCGCGCACCACCGGGCGCGCGCTGCCGGGGCCACCCTGTGAAGGGTTCCCCTTGTCTTTCTCTTCTGCTTCGCTCTCCTCCTCGTCGCTCCCGCACGCCCTCAGCCCCCTCGGCTGGGACGAGGCGTGGGAGGCCGAGTTCGCCCCGTACGCCGAACAGGGCCTGCTCCCCGGCCGCGTGGTACGGGTGGACCGGGGCCAGTGCGACGTCATGACCGCGGACGGGATCGTCCGCGCCGACACCGCCTTCGTCACCCCGCACGACCCGCTCCACGTCATCTGCACGGGTGACTGGGCAGCGGTCGAGGCCGCCGGCAACCCGCGCTACGTGAAGGCGTACCTGCCGCGCCGGACCGCCTTCGTCCGGTCCACTTCCTCACAGCGCTCCGAGGGCCAGATCCTCGCCGCCAACGTCGACCACGCCATCATCGCCGTCTCCCTGGCCGTGGAGCTCGACCTGGGGCGCATCGAGCGCTTCCTGGCCCTGGCGTGGGAGTCGGGCGCACAGCCGCTGGTCGTCCTGACCAAGGCCGACCTGGTACCGGACCCGGTGACGCTGTCCCACCTCGTCCAGGACGTGGAGACCTCGGCGCCGGGCGTCCAGGTGCTCACCGTCTCCTCCCTCACCGGGGAGGGCACGGACATCCTGGCGGCCGTCGTCGCGGGCGGTACGAGCGTGCTGCTCGGCATCTCCGGCGCCGGGAAGTCCACCCTCGCCAACGCGCTGCTCGGGGCCGAGGTGATGAAGGTCCAGGCCAGCCGCGAGGTGGACGGCAAGGGCCGCCACACCACCACGACCCGCAACCTCCTGGCGCTGCCGGGCGGGGGCGTGCTCATCGACACCCCGGGACTGCGCGGGGTCGGCCTGTGGGACGCCGAGGCAGGCGTCGGGCAGGTCTTCTCGGAGATCGAGGAGTACGCGGCCCGGTGCCGGTTCCACGACTGCGCGCACCAGACGGAGCCGGGGTGCGCCGTGCTGGAGGCGGTCGCGTCCGGGGCCCTGCCGGAGCGCCGGCTGGAGAGCTACCGCAAGCTGCTGCGGGAGAACCAGCGGATCGTGGCCAAGACGGACGCCCGGCTGCGCGCCGACATCCGCCGGGACTGGCGGATGAAGTCGGCGGTGGGCCGGGCCAATTACGCGGCCAAGCACAACGGCCGCTTCTGACCGGCGGACTGCGGGGGCGGGGCGCGGCGGGCGCGGGGGTACGGAGCCGCCCGCGCCCCCGCGCCCCGTGTCCGCGCCACCACCACTCCGGGCGCCTCAGTCCTCCAGGCGCCCCCAGGTGAACACCCGCTCCGGGTGGATCCGGATCACCTCCGGGCTGAAATGCGGGCCCAGGTCGTGCTCCCCCACCTCCAGCGTGGCGCGTCCGCGGATCTCGATGCCGCGCACGCGCCACGGGCGGGTGCTCACCAGGTCGTCGACCACCAGGGCGAGCCTCGGATTCGCCTGCAGGTTGCGCCATTTCTTCGTCGTGCCCATGGCCGCCCCGCCCACCAGGATCGTGCCGTCCGGCTGCGGGAAGAACCCCACCGGGTTGGCCTGCGGCTGCCCCTGCGCGTCCACCGTCGCCAGCCTGCCCAGCCGCTGCGACCGCAGGTATGCCAGTTCCGCCTCGCTGAAACCCTCGAACCGCGTCATACGGCCCAGCCTCTCAGCCTCCCCCGGCCCCCGCATCGGACCCGAGACCGAACGGACGCCCGCCCGGACCCGGGTCTCCGGTCCTCGGTCCCCGGGCCTCGTTCCCGGACCACACGTCAACTCACCAGCACCGCGCCGACCCATGCGCCCATCACCATCAGGCAGGCCAGCAGCTCCACGAGCACGCTCGTGCCCACCGCCCGCATCACCGCCCGCACCGATGCCAAGGCCTCGCCGTGCGTGCCGAGCCGCAGCCGCTCGCACAGGTAGACGCCGCCCACGAACCCCGGTACGGCCCCCAGCACCGGCACGAGGACGAAACCCAGGACGGCACCGCACCCCGCGTACACCGCCATCCGGCGGGTGACCCCCACGCCCCGCAGCCGCCGAGGCGGCAGCTGCCACTCGATCACCTGCACCACCAGCAGCAGCGCCGTCACCGACACCAGCAGGGACCAGGCCAGCGCCGACCGCTCGTGCAGCGCCCACCACAGCACCCCGGCCCAGACCAGCCAGGACCCCGGGACACCGGGAACCAGCACCCCGAGCACCCCGAGCAGGAGCACCAGCCCCACCAGGAGCAGCTGAGGCACGTCCATCTGCTCAGCGTGCCCGACCAGGGGCTACCGAGCCACCCAGCCCCGTTCGCACGCGTACCAGCCGAGCTGGAGCCGGGTCGTGACCCCGGCGACGTCCATCAGGTTCTTGACCCGCCGCTGCACCGTCCGCAGGCCCAGCTCCAGGTGTTTGGCCACGCTGGAGTCCGTCATCCCCGCGAGCAGCAGCGTCAGGATCTCGATGTCGGTGGAATCCGGCACGCCACCCGACTCCTGCGGTGCCCCCGAGGCGCCCAGCCGCAGCGGCAGCGCCTCCCGCCACACCGCCTCGAACAGCCCCGTCAGGGACTCCATCAGGCCCGACGCGTGCACCACCAGCGCCGCCGGCTCCGCCCCGGGCCCGGTCAGCGGCACCAGCGCCAGCGACCGGTCCGCGATCACCAGCCGCGTCGGGACCTGCCCCGTGACCCGGACCTGCTCGCCCCGGGCCAGCGCCGTCGACGCCTCGCGGATCCCGGTCGGCAGGGACAACACCTCCCGTTCGATCACCACCCGGTACGCCACGCCCCGTACGGCGGCCTGCTCCTCCGCCTCGTTCTCCATCCCCGTCACCACCTGCGGCCGGCTGCTGACCAGCGCACACACCTCCTCGGCCGCGCCCAACTGGAGCTGGTGGAAGCGGTGCGCGACCGCGCTCGCGCCCGTCACCACCTCCACCAGGTCGTGCACCGCCGGCTCGGTGACCTCCGCCCGGTACTCCTGGGCCAGCAGTGCCGCAGCCAGCTCCGCCTGCTCCAGCTCGTGCCGCTGCTGCGTCAGCAGGGCGCCCAGCGCCACCGTCGGCGGGGCCGCCACCCAGCGCCCAGGCCGGGCCGTGGACTGGGCCGCCAGGCCGTGGCGCTCCAGGTGCCGCAGGGCCCGCTCCGTCTGCGGTACCGGCAGCGCCAGCCGGTGTGCGAGATCCGGCACCTCCGCCGCCCCCATCGCCACCAGCGCGCGGTACGCCGCCTCCTGGCCCTCGTCCAGGCCTATCGCACCCAGCAACCCGTCCACCCGTCCTCTCCGACCGGCCCTGGCGGGAAGCGGCCACGGCGCAAACCCGCCGCGCACATCATCGCCGCACCCCCCGGCCCTCTGACAAGGTGTGACCGGCCGGCCGCCCTCGCGCGGGCCGGGCCGGCCGGCGCGAACGGCGCCGCCGTCACCCGGACGGCCCGTGCGGACGTACGGCAGCCGTCAGGTCGTACGAGAGATACGGAAGGGGTCCACCGGGCGGCGGCCCGGTGGGCTCCTTTTCGCGCATTCGGCGTTTTCTGCCGCTCCGGGGGGCCGAGAATGGGCGCATGAGTCAGCAGGGCGCGGACGACTGGTGGCAGAAGCTGTACGAGGACCCCGACGCGGGGCCGGGGCCGGACCCGGGGGACACGCTGGAGAGCCGGTTCCACTCGGCGTCGGTCCTCACGACCCCACCGGGCGCCCCGTCGCCCCCCACGGCCCCACCGGGCGCCCCGTCGCCCCCCACGGCCCCACCGGGCCTCCCGCCGTCCGCCGCGGCCCCGCCCGGGCGGCCGGAGCAGGCCCCGCCGCCGCACGCCGTACTCCCGGGCCCCCGCCGCGAGCCGGAGCCTCCCGCCCCCGGCCTCCCGCCCACGGCTGCGCCGCCCGGTGCCGAGGGGGCCCGCCCGGGCCCCGCCGCGCCGCCACCAGTCGACGTGCCGGGCCCCGCCGCGCCGCCACCGGCCGACCGACCGGGTGCGGTCGCGCCGTCTCCGGTCGGGCTCCCGCCCGCCGCCGCGCCGCCCGGGCCCGCCGCCGCGCCGCCCGGGCCCGCCGCCGCGCCGCCCGCGCCCACGGCGCGGCCCGGCGCGGCGCCTCCGGCCGACGTGCCGGGTCCCGCGGCTCCGCCCCAGGGTGCGCCACCCCCGGTGGTTCCGCCGCCGCCGGCCGGGCCGCCGCCGGCGCTGTCCGCCGACCCGCGGGAGGCCGGCAGCACCGGGTACGGGCTGGGGCATGTGACCGTGCCGCCCGCGGCGGACGGGCGGCGGACCGCCGGCCCGCCGCCGTCGGCCGCACCGGTGCAGGACCCCGCCGCCGGAGCCCCGGCCGGGCCCGCCGCGGCGGAGGTCCGCCGGGAGCCGGCCGCGCCCCGCGGCGAGGCGCGGCCCGAGGTCCACCACCTCGGGGACCGGGCGCCCACCTACGCTGCCGAGCCCGGCGCGCTGCCCCTCGCCGACCCCGGCGGGCTCGACGCCCTGGTCCCGGACACCGTCCTGGAGGGGGCCCGCCACGGCTCGTACACCCTGCGGGCCGCCTCCGTACGCGGGGACTCCGCCCGGTTCCGCGGCGAGACCCGCCGGGACTTCCTCCTGACCGCCCGCTTCGGCACCGGCGACGACGCCCTGGTCGTGGTGGCCCTCGCGGGCGGCGACCGGGCCGCCGCCGGGGCCGCGGAGGCCGCCGCCGACGTGTGCCGCTGGATCGCGGCGGCGATCGGGCGCAGCCAGGAGCGGCTGGCCGGGGACATCCGCGCCGGACGGCGCGACGCCCTGCGCTCGGGGCTCCAGCGCCTCACCGACCGCGGTTACGGCCGGCTGCGGGCCCGCGCCGCGGAGCTCGGCCTTGAGGAGGAGGCGTACACCGCCGGGCTGCGCGGAGTGCTGCTGCCCGTCGACCCCGAGTGCCGGACCCGGGTCTGCTTCGGAGCGGGCGCGGGCGGGCTGTTCCGCCTGAGGGCGGGCCGGTGGGAGGACCTGGAGGCCGGCGAGTCGCCGCACGAGGGCTTCCGCTTCCGCGCGGCCGTGGCCCGCCCCGGCGACACCCTGCTGCTCTGCTCCCGCGGCCTCGCCGACCCGCTGCGCGAGGAGGAACTGCTTCCGGCCGAACTCGCGGCCCGCTGGTCGGACGCGGAACCGCCCGGCCTGGCGGCCTTCCTCGCCGACACCCAGCTCCGCCTCAAGGGCTACGCCGACGACCGGACGGCCGCCGCGGTCTGGGAGGCGTAACCGCGCGGAACGTGCATGGATGGAAGGCGCACACCCCAAGGCAAGCAGAGCCGACCCACGGGAAGGGGCGCCCCTCCATGGCCAAGCAGAACGTGGCGGAGCAGTTCGTCGACATCCTCGTCCGGGCAGGCGTACGCCGCATGTACGGAGTCGTCGGCGACAGCCTGAACCCCATCGTCGACGCCATCCGCCGAACGGGTGCGATCGAGTGGATCCAGGTCCGGCACGAGGAGACGGCCGCCTTCGCGGCCGGGGCCGAGGCCCAGATCACCGGCCGGCTCGCCGCCTGCGCGGGCTCCTGCGGCCCCGGCAACCTGCACCTGATCAACGGCCTGTACGACGCCCACCGCTCGATGGCCCCGGTCCTCGCCCTCGCCTCGCACATCCCCTCCAGCGAGATCGGGCTCGCCTACTTCCAGGAGACCCACCCCGACCAGCTGTTCCGCGAGTGCAGCCATTACAGCGAGCTGATCTCCAATCCGAAGCAGATGCCCAGACTGCTCCAGACCGCCGTCCAGCACGCCGTCGGCCGCAGCGGGGTCAGCGTCGTCGCGCTGCCCGGGGACATCGCCTCCCAGCCCGCCCCCGAGAAGGCGGTGGAGCACGCCCTGGTCACCTCCCGGCCGACGGTACGGCCCGGCGACACGGAGATCGAGAAACTGGTCCGGCTCGTCGACGAGGCGGACCGGGTCACGCTGTTCTGCGGCAGTGGCACCGCCGGGGCGCACGCCGAGGTCATGGAGTTCGCGGAACGGGTCAAGGCGCCGGTCGGGCACGCCCTGCGCGGCAAGGAATGGATCCAGTACGACAATCCGTACGACGTCGGGATGAGCGGGCTGCTCGGCTACGGCGCCGCCTACGAGGCCACCCACGAGTGCGACCTGCTGATCCTGCTCGGCACCGACTTCCCGTACAACGCCTTCCTGCCCGACGACGTGAAGATCGTCCAGGTGGACATCCGGCCCGAACACCTGGGCCGTCGCTCACAGTTGGACCTCGCCGTCTGGGGGGACGTACGGGAGACCCTGCGCGCCCTGAACAGCCGGGTGCGCACCAAGACGGACCGGCGCTTCCTGGACCGGATGCTCAAGAAGCACGCCGACGCGCTGGAGGGGGTGGTGAAGGCCTACACCCGCAAGGTGGAGAAGCACACGCCGATCCACCCCGAGTACGTGGCCTCCGTCCTCGACGAACTCGCCGACGAGGACGCCGTGTTCACTGTGGACACCGGCATGTGCAACGTGTGGGCGGCGCGCTATCTTTCGCCGAACGGCAAACGGCGCATCATCGGCTCCTTCAGCCACGGCTCCATGGCCAACGCCCTGCCGCAGGCCATCGGCGCACAGTTCACCGACCGGCGCCGTCAAGTGGTGTCCATGTCGGGTGATGGCGGTTTCTCCATGCTGATGGGAGATTTCCTCACCCTGGTGCAGTACGACCTCCCCGTCAAAGTGGTCCTGTTCAACAACTCGTCCTTGGGAATGGTCGAGTTGGAAATGCTGGTTTCCGGCCTGCCCTCGTACGGAACCACGAACCGGAACCCGGATTTCTCGGCCATCGCCCGCGCGGCGGGGGCGTACGGAGTCAGGGTGGAGAAGCCCAAGCAGCTCACGGGGGCTTTGAAGGACGCATTCCGGCACAAGGGGCCTGCTTTGGTCGATGTGGTGACCGACCCCAATGCGTTGTCGATTCCGCCCAGGATCAGGGCCGAGATGGTGACCGGTTTCGCACTGTCCGCCAGCAAGATCGTGCTGGACGGCGGGGTGGGCCGCATGATCCAGATGGCTCGATCCAATCTCCGCAACGTGCCCCGCCCCTGAGTCCGCAGGAGTGCGGATTCCCTCGGCGGGCATGCATCCCGTAGACCAGTTCGAGATCAGGCAACACGGGGGAGGTACGTCGCCGTGCCGGTGGGGGCGAGGACCGGGAAGCAGTGGAGGCGAGGACGGCCCGTAGCGCGTGAACCGTCCGTCGAGGACGGGGGAGCGGTGGACGCGCTGGAGATCACCCGCAGCCTGCGCCGGGCGGATCTGAAGGGAGTGGGCGAGGTCCGCCGGGCGCTGAGGGAGTTGATGCGCCACCGTTGCAGGGCCGATACCGCCGAGGTGGCGGAGTTGCTGACCACCGAGCTCGTCACCAACGCGCTCGTCCACACCGACCAGGGTGCGGAGGTGTCCGCGCGGCTCGAACCGACCCGCCTGCGGGTGGAGGTCCGGGACCACGCATCGCGCCGGCCCCGCCCGTACGTACCGACCGCCGACGACGGTACGCACGGCCGGGGGCTGGTGCTGGTGCAGGCGCTGGCCGACGCCTGGGGGGTGGACGCGGCCGCCCAGGCCGGGGGCAAGGTGGTGTGGTTCGAACTGGGCGGTGCCTTCGACCCGTTCCACGACGAGGCGTAGGGAAACACCGCCCCGTACTGCCGGAGGGGCCCGCCCGGCCCGGGCGGGCCCCTCCACCCGGGGCGTCAGCAGCGATCAGCCGAACTGTTGCTCAAGATCCTTGAGTTTGCGCTCCAGGGAGTCGAGCCGGGGGATCGTCTGGGTGTCGTCCTCGGCGGTGAGGTCCACCGTCCGGGGGCCGGTCCCCTCGGCGGCCTCCGCCGTGGCCACGGCCTGCAGGGAGGGCCGGCGGCGCGGTGCGGGCAGCTGTTCCGGCTCCGCTATGGCCGGCTCCGCGCCGACCGGCGCGGAGCCCGTCCCGGGGGCGAGGCCCGGCATGTCGACCTGGCGGGCGCGGGGACGGCCGAAGGCCCGGTGCTGCCGGCCCAGCGCCTTGATGTGGGCGCGGTCCAGGCGGTGCTGCTCGCGCCGGCGGTGGCGGTCCTGCTCCTTCTCCCTCTTGTCCTCCCGTACCTCGTCGACGGCCTCGTCGAGGGTGCGGACCCCCTCCAGCAGCATGAGCGACCATGCGCCGAAGGTCTCCCGGGGCGCCCGCAGCCAGCGGACCATCCGGATCTGTGGCAGCGGCCTGGGGATCAGACCCTGTTCGCGCAGGGCGGCCCGGCGGGTCTGCTTGAGGGCCCGGTCGAAGAGGACCGCCGCAGACAGCGACATCCCGGCGAAGAACTGGGGGGCGCCGTCGTGGCCCATGCCGCGCGGGGCGTGCACCCAGTTGAACCAGGCGGCCGCACCGGCGAACAGCCAGACCAGCATGCGGGAGCCGAGGGCCGCGTCACCGTGGCTGGCCTCGCGGACGGCGAGTACGGAGCAGAACATCGCGGCGCCGTCGAGGCCGAAGGGAACCAGGTACTCCCAGCCGCCGGAGAGGTTCAGGTTCTGCCGGCCGAAGCCGACCAGTCCGTGGAAGGAGAGCGCGGCGGCCACCGCCGCGCAGCAGAACAGCAGGACGTAGGAGGCGGTTCCGTACACGGCTTCCTTGCGCCGCCGCCGCTCCTCGCTGCGCTCCCAGGTGTCGTCCGCGGCCGCCTTGTCGCCCTCGCGCTTGCCCCGGGCCAGTACCGCAACTGCCGCAAGTACGCCCAGGATCAACAGGCTGCCGGGCAGCAGCCAGTCCAGCGATATGTCGGTCAGTCTCATGCGGATGTCCCTTGCCTCTGCCTCGCGTATGCGGCCTTCCGGGTGCCATGGTGGCGCAGTGGATCGGCCCGGCACGCGGGTTTCGGGGCAAGTGGACGCCTTCGAGGGGTCCGGCCCGCCGGATAGGGTGTTGTGCCTCGAACTACCGTGCGCACGGCTGGAGTTGCGTTCGATTACGGTCAGCCTGAAGGGTGGGTTCAGATGACCGCGGCCGTGAGACGGGCGAGGTGGTCCGCACGGCGGGTGTGCGGGACGGGTGACACCGGTGCTCCCGGGACGGAGGGCGCGGAAGGGGCGGCAGGCGGCGGGCGTCGCGGTCCCGGGTGGCGTGGCCGCAGGCCGTCGGGCAGGGCGGGACGGCCACGGCGGCCCCTACCCCAAGGCGCCGTGCGACGAGACACAGGCCACGGCCCCGGGTGGGTGGGGGGCGGCTATCCTCGGCAGGTCGAACCCACCCACAGGAGGACCGAGTGCGCGAAGCGGCCCCAGCCGGGGTGCCGGCGCTGATCCCGACCCAGAAAGTGCTGCGCCATTCGGTGCGCCGGCAGGTCCTCGACGCGCTGCGCGCCGCTCTCGTCGACGGGGAGCTCGTCCCGGGCGAGATCTACTCCGGCCCTGCGCTGGGCGAGCGCTTCGGGGTCTCCGCGACGCCCGTGCGCGAGGCCATGCAGCAGCTGGCGCTGGAGGGGGCGGTGGAATGCCTCCCGAACCGGGGCTTCCGCGTCCTGGCCCGGACCCCGCGGTCCCTGGCGGAGCTGGCCGAGGTACGGGCGCTGCTGGAGGTCCCCGTGATGCTGCGGCTGGCCCGTACGCTCCCGCCGCAGGCCTGGTCGGCGCTGCGCCCGGCGGCCGCGGCCACGGCCGAGGCGGCGGCAGCCGGGGACGTCCCCGGCTATGCGGACGCTGACCGCGCCTTCCACCGTGAGGTGCTGGCCCTGGCCGGGAACGAGCAGCTGGTCCAGGTGGCCGAGGAACTCCACCGTCGCGCCCAGTGGCCCCTGCCGGGGGCGCCCCGGGTCCGCCGGGCCGATCTGGTCGCCGACGCGGCGGAGCACTCGGCGCTGCTGGAGGCGCTGATCGCCGGTGACCTGCCGGTGGTCGAGTCCCTGGTCCGCGAACACTTCACCGGCGCCACGGCCTGACCCGGGACACCCCCGGCGAGGCCCCGGGAGGTCCCGGGACCGGGTGCGGCCCGCCCGGGCACCGCACCCGTGGCCCGGCCGGAGCCGGCTCCCGGTCAGGTGGCCGGGGCGGGGTGGAGCTGGTCGGCCAGCCAGGTGGGGATGCCGCCCAGGAGGTGGAACAGGCGTCGGGCCTCGGCGCGCAGGCGAGAGGCCTCCGGCTCCGGTTCCGTCTCGGCCAGGGCCGCCAGCGCCGGCGCCGTCCCGATGAGGAAGCCCAGCTCCTCCCGGATGCGCAGGGACTCCGCGAAGCCCTTGCGGGCCTCCGCCACCTCGCCGTCGCGCAGGGCCAGCGCCGCCAGGTGCCGCCAGGTGGAGGACAGCAGCAGGGTGTCCCCGTGGGCCGCGGCTCCGGCGTGGGCGCGCCGGTAGGCCGGGCGGGCCGACTGCGGCGCGTCCGCCAGGTGCTCCGCCACCAGGCCCCGGCGGAAGTCCAGCAGGGGGCGGGTGGGCGAGCCGGGGGAGAGCAGGGCGGCCGCCCGGCCGAGCGCCGAGCGGGCCTCGTCCGCGCGGTCCCGTACGCCGAGCACGGTGGCGGCGTAGGCCAGCTGGCCCCGCTCGCAGGCGGCGGCTCCCCGCTCGTCGTCCTCGACGGCCACCGCCTCCGCGATCCGCAGGGCGTCCTCCGCCTCCGCCCAGCCCTGGCCGGTGAACAAGCAGCGCTCGACCAGGAGGGCGGTCCGCTGCACGGCCGCGCCGGCCTCGTCCGCGTGCGGCGTCAGCAGGGCCGCCGCGTCGGTCCAACAGCCGCGCGAGCGCAGCCGCCATATCGCCCGCTGGAGGGGGTCGTCTCCCCCGCTCGTTCCGGCACCGGACATGGCGGTGTCCGCCACATTGCCCTCCCCAAAGCAGCCAAGCAGCACGTCGTCGAGCCCTGGGGCGAAATGAGAGCACGGATCGGATGCTCCGGCCAAGGGGTCGGGTGAACTCTTTCACAAAGTCCGGATGCCGCGTCAGGCGACCCTGGGCCGCCCCCGCTGCCCTCTGGCCGGATCTGCTCAGCTCATGCGCAGTGCCAGGAAGAAGTCCAGCTTGTCCTCCAGCCGGGACAGGTCACGCCCCGTCAACTGCTCGATTCGCCCGACCCGGTAGCGCAGCGTGTTGACGTGCAGGTGCAGCCGGGTGGCGCACCGCGTCCACGAGCCGTCGCAGTCCAGGAACGCTTCGAGGGTGGGGATCAGTTCCGCCCGGTGGCGCCGGTCGTAGTCCCGCAGCGGGTCCAGCAGCCGCGCCGTGAAGGCCCGGCGCACGTCGTCGGGCACGAACGGCAGCAGCAGCACGTGCGAGGCCAGCTCGTGGTGGCCGGCGGCGCAGACCCGGCCCGGGCGGGCCGCGGCGACCCGGCGGGCGTGCCGGGCCTCCTCCAGCGCCCCGCGCAGCCCCTCGGCGGAGTGCACGGCCGCGCTGACCCCCAGGGTGAGCCGGCCGTCGCCGTCCAGGCCCGCCTGGAGCGGGTCCCGTACGGAGGTGAGCAGCTCGTCGGCGTGCAGGGCGGACTCCGGCCCCTTCTCGTCCCCGGCGTCCGAGGGGGCCACGGGCAGCGGCACCAGTGCGATGGCCTCGTCACCCGCATGGGCCACCGCGATCCGGTCGGAGGGCTCGGGGCCCGAGACCGACGGGTCGACCAGGATCTCCTCCAGCAGCGACTGGGCCACCGGGCCGCCCGGGATGTCCCCGCCTTCCCAGTCCACCCGCGCCACGACGACCTGCCAGTGCGGGGCGGTGCCCAGCCCGGGCACCAGCACCGGGGCGGCCACCCGCAGGCGGGCGGCGATCTCGGCCGGGGCCGCGCCCGTCTGGACCAGCTCCAGCACCTCCTGGGCCAGGCGGCGGCGCACCGTGCGGGCCGCGTCGCGCCGGTCCCGCTCGACCGCGATCAGCTGGGTCACGCCCTGCAGCAGGTCGAGCCGCTCGGCGGGCCAGTCCCCGGCGTCCGCTTCCACGGCGAGCAGCCAGTCGGAGAGCACGCTCTCGCGCACGTCACGGGTCCCCGGAGCGCCCGGGCCACGCCCCGCGGCCCTGATCGGGAACAGGGAGTAGGTAATACCCTGGATGGAGATCCGGTGCGGGCCCCTGCGCCCGGTGCGGACCGCCGCCAGGTGTTCCCCGGCCAGGGCCGCGCAGACGCCCGGCGCCAGCGGTTCGCCCGCCCCGGCGATCTGCCGCCCCGTGGGGGACAGCACCCAAGCGCGCAGATCGAGGTCGGTGGTGAGGAGATCGAGCACCACGTCCGGCCCACCGCCCGCGGGACCCGAGGTCATCAGCCGGCGGTGGCGGTCCACGACGGCGGCGAGATCGCCCGCGCGCTCGCCGGAAACCTGCCGCACCACGTACTCCGTGATCGTGGCGAATGCAACGTCTTCGTTCACGGCGAACAGCGGCAGCCGGTTGCGCCGACAGGCCGAGACCAGATCGTCGGGGATGTCCCCCAGCTCGGCCTCGCCCGCCGCGAGCCCCGCCACGCCCGCGCTCGCGAGGATTCGTACGAACGGCTCGGAGTCGGCTGAATTTCTTCGCCAGGCCAGGCCGGTAAGGACGAGTTCACCTCCGGTGAGGTATCGGCTGGGATCCCTCAGGTCGGTCGTCATGACGCCGCGGACCGTCCGGTCGAGTTCTTCCTCGCCGCCCAGCAGCCGCAGCCCCAGCGCCTCGGTTTCCAGCAGTGCGCGCAGCCGCATGGTGTCGCCGCCGATCTGTCTCGAATGTTGCCGTTGGAAATCGGGCAGGTCGTCGCATCCTGCCTTTCATACGAATCTACAAGACGAGGGAGGCCGTCAGCCAACTCCTTCATGGTTTCGGTGACTGCACCGCGGGGACGCGCGGCTTGTGTACTGACTCCACACCGCGTTAACAGCACGTGAACGACCAGTCGAGGGCCCCCGAGGCCTCCTGGCTTGAAGTGAACGACACGATGAAGAAGAAGAGAGCCGCAGATGGACTTCCTTCGCCCCGCCAGCTGGGAGGAGGCGCTCGCCGCTAAGGCCGAGTACCCCACAGCTGTGCCGATTGCGGGTGGCACCGACATCATGGTCGAGATCAACTTCGACCACCGCCGTCCGGAGTACCTCCTCGACCTCAACCGCATCGAGCTGCTGCGGGAGTGGGAGGTAGGCGAGGAGGTCACCAAGCTCGGCGCCTCCGTCCCGTACACCCAGATCATGGAGAACCTGCGCGGTACGCTGCCGGGTCTCGCGCTCGCCTCGCACACGGTCGCGTCCCCGCAGATCCGCAACCGCGGCGGTGTCGGCGGCAACCTCGGTTGCGCCTCGCCCGCCGGTGACTCCCACCCCGCCCTCCTCGCCGCCGGCTGCGAGGTCGAGGTCGAGTCCGTACGCGGCTCCCGGCTCATCCCGATCGACGAGTTCTACACCGGCGTGAAGCGCAACGCGCTCGCCGCCGACGAGCTCATCAAGACGGTCCACATCAAGAACGCCACGGGCCCTCAGCAGTACTCGAAGGTCGGCACCCGCAACGCGATGGTCATCGCCGTCTGCGGCTTCGGTCTCGCCCTGCACCCCGACACCCGCACCGTGCGTACGGGTATCGCCTCGGCCGCCCCGACCCCGATCCGGGCGAAGGCCGCCGAGGAGTTCCTGAACGCCGCGCTCGAAGAGGGCGGCTTCTGGGACAACGGCAAGGTCATCACCCCGTCGATCGCCAAGCAGTTCGGTGAGCTCGCCTCCGGCGCGTGCAACCCGATCGACGACGTCCGTGGCACGGCGAAGTACCGCCGTCACGCGGTTGGCATCTTGGCTCGCCGCCAGCTCGTCTGGACGTGGGAGCAGTACCGCGGCACCAACGGCCGCTCGCTTGAAGGGGCTGCGTAACCATGCGCGTCAATTTCACTGTCAACGGTCGTCCGCAGGAAGCCGATGACGTCTGGGAGGGCGAGTCCCTTCTCTACGTCCTGCGTGAGCGCCTGGGCCTGCCGGGTTCGAAGAACGCCTGTGAGCAGGGGGAGTGCGGTTCCTGCACCGTCCGCCTCGACGGCGTGCCCGTCTGTTCCTGCCTGGTCGCGGCCGGTCAGGTCGAGGGCCGCGACGTCGTGACCGTCGAGGGCCTGGCCGACTTCGCCAAGCAGCGCGAGGAGCACGGCCACTCCTGCGGCACCGGCGCGTGCGGCGGCGGCAAGGGCGTGTCCACCGACGAGGCCAAGCAGTGGTCCGCCAAGGGCACCGACTCCCAGACCGGTGAGGGCGTCGAGCTCTCCAACATCCAGCAGGCGTTCATCGACGCCGGCGCCGTCCAGTGCGGTTTCTGCACCCCGGGTCTGCTGGTCCAGGCCGACGCCCTGCTGGAGCGCAACGCCGACCCGTCCGACCAGGACATCCGTGAGGCCCTGTCCGGCAACCTGTGCCGCTGCACGGGCTACGAGAAGATCCTCGACGCGGTCCGCCTGGCGGCCGCCCGTCAGGGAGAGGCGGTCTGATCATGGCTCAGAACACCCGCACCGTGCCCGCCGGTACGCCGACCAACGTCACCCAGAAGCACAACAAGGGCGGCATCGGCGAGTCCACGCTCCGCCCGGACGGCACCCTCAAGGTCACCGGTGAGTTCGCGTACTCCTCGGACATGTGGCACGAGGACATGCTGTGGGGCCAGACCCTGCGCAGCACCGTCGCCCACGCCGAGATCGCCTCCATCGACATCTCCGAGGCCCTGGCCATGCCGGGCGTCTACTCGGTGCTGACGTACGACGACCTGCCGGCCGAGATGAAGAACTACGGCCTGGAGATCCAGGACACCCCGGTTCTCGCCAACGGCCGGGTACGCCACCACGGTGAGCCGGTCGCCCTCGTGGCCGCCGACCACCCGGAGACCGCCCGCCGCGCGGCCGCCAAGATCAAGATCGACTACCGGGAGCTGCCGCTCGTCACGGACGAGGCCTCCGCCCTCGCCGCCGACGCGCCGCTGATCCACGAGGGCCGTGACGACCACCACGCCGGTCACGTCCCGCACCCGAACATCGTGCACCGCCAGCCGATCATCCGCGGCAACGTGGAGGAGGCCCGCAAGCGCGCCGACGTGATCGTCGAGGGCGAGTACACCTTCGGCATGCAGGACCAGGCCTTCCTCGGCCCGGAGTCCGGCCTCGCCGTACCCTCCGAGGACGGCGGCGTCGACCTCTACGTCGCCACCCAGTGGCTGCACTCGGACCTCAAGCAGATCGCCCCCGTCCTCGGCCTGCCCGAGGAGAAGGTGCGCATGACGCTCTCCGGCGTCGGCGGTGCCTTCGGCGGTCGCGAGGACATCTCGATGCAGATCCACGCCTGCCTCCTGGCCCTGGCCACGAACAAGCCGGTCAAGATCGTCTACAACCGGTTCGAGTCCTTCTTCGGCCACGTGCACCGCCACCCGGCGAAGCTCTACTACGAGCACGGCGCCACCAAGGACGGCAAGATCACGCACATGAAGTGCAAGATCGTCCTGGACGGCGGCGCCTACGCCTCGGCCTCCCCGGCCGTCGTGGGCAACGCGTCCTCCCTCTCCGTCGGCCCGTACGTCATCGACGACGTCGACATCGAGGCGATCGCGCTCTACACGAACAACCCGCCCTGCGGCGCCATGCGCGGTTTCGGCGCCGTCCAGGCCTGCTTCGCCTACGAGGCCCAGATGGACAAGCTCGCGGCGAAGCTGGGCATGGACCCGGTCGAGTTCCGCCAGCTGAACGCCATGGAGCAGGGCACGATCATGCCCACCGGCCAGGTCGTGGACTCCCCGGCCCCGGTCGCCGAGCTGCTGCGCCGGGTCAAGGCCCGCCCGCTGCCGCCGGAGCGCCAGTGGGAGACCGCCGGCGAGGGCGCGGACGTCCGCGCGCTGCCGGGCGGCCTCTCCAACACCACCCACGGCGAGGGCGTCGTCCGCGGTGTCGGCTACGCCGTCGGCATCAAGAACGTCGGCTTCTCCGAGGGCTTCGACGACTACTCCACCGCCCGCGTGCGCCTGGAGGTCATCAACGGCGAGCCCGTCGCGATGGTGCACACGGCCATGGCGGAGGTCGGCCAGGGCGGTGTCACCGTCCACGCGCAGATCGCCCGTACCGAGCTGGGCGTCACGCAGGTGACCATCCACCCGGCCGACACCCAGGTCGGCTCCGCCGGTTCCACGTCCGCCTCGCGGCAGACGTACATGACCGGTGGCGCGGTGAAGAACACCTGTGAGCACGTCCGTGAGGCGCTGCTGGAGATGGGCCGCCGCAAGAACGGCTCGTACCACCCGGCGTGGGCCAACGCGGAGCTGCTCCTGGAGGGCGGCAAGGTCGTCACCGACGGCGGCGAGGTCCTCGCGGACATCGCCGACATCCTTGAGGGCGAGGCCATCGACCTCGAACTTGAGTTCCGCCACCGGCCGACCGTCCCGTTCGACCTGGTCACGGGCCAGGGCGACGGCCACGTGCAGTACACCTTCGCCGCGCACCGCGCGGTCGTGGAGGTGGACACCGAGCTCGGCCTGGTCAAGGTCGTCGAGCTGGCGACCGCCCAGGACGTCGGCAAGGCCCTGAACATGCTCTCCGTGGTCGGCCAGATCCAGGGTGGTACCACCCAGGGTCTCGGCGTGGCGGTCATGGAGGAGATCATCGTGGACCCGAACACCGCGAAGGTGCGCAACCCCTCCTTCACGGACTACCTGATCCCCACCATCCTCGACACCCCGACCATCCCGGTCGACGTCCTGGAGCTCGCCGACCCGAACGCGCCGTACGGCCTGCGCGGTCTCGGCGAGGCCCCGACCCTGTCGTCCACCCCGGCCGTCCTCGCGGCGATCCGGCAGGCGACCGGTCTGGAGCTCAACAAGACGCCGATCCGTCCGGAAGCCCTCACCGGCACCCTCTAGGACGGCGCGGTCCGGGGGCCGCGAGGCCCCCGGACCCCCCTGAGACTCTCCGGGCGGTGTGACACGGGAACGTCACACTTCCAGTCCCACCGCCCGGAGTACGAAGTACCGCACCGCTCGCGGTCCGCTTCAACTGCAGTACACCCCCCCCGCAGTACCCGTACACGCAGTAACCATTCGCGTCGCCTCGGGCCGTCACCCCGGGTCGTGCAGCCAAACGCACCATCCCAAATCCCGCGATCTCCAATCCCCATGCGGGTGCCCCTTTGAACCTTGGGAGTTAGGCACCATGACCCAGTCGTCTGTGGAGCCCAAGACCACCGCGGAAGAGGCCGGCGACGGCTCTCGCAACCCCGCCGGACGGTCTTGGCTCGACCGGTACTTTCACATCACCCACAGAGGATCCAACCTCGGCAATGAGATTCGTGGCGGCGTCACGACCTTCATGGCGATGGCGTACATCCTCCTGCTCAACCCGCTGATCCTCTCCGGCAAGGACGTCGCCGGGGACACCATGAGCCAGAAGGCCCTCATCACGGCCACCGCCTTCGCCGCCGCCCTGACCACCCTGCTCATGGGCTTCGTCGGCAAGGTCCCGCTCGCGCTGGCCGCCGGCCTCTCCGTCTCCGGCGTGCTCTCCTCGCAGGTCGCCCCGCAGATGACCTGGCCGCAGGCCATGGGCATGTGCGTGATGTACGGCGTCGTGATCTGTCTCCTGGTCGTCACCGGCCTCCGCGAGATGATCATGAATGCGATCCCCCTCGCACTCAAGCACGCGATCACCATGGGCATCGGCATGTTCGTCGCCCTGATCGGTCTCGTGAAGGCCGGCTTCGTCGGCAAGGGCTCCGAGTTCGGTCCGCCGGTCCAGCTCGGTTCCGTCGGCGAGCTCGCCGGCTGGCCCGTCCTCATCTTCTGCGTCACCCTGCTCACCATCTTCATGCTGCAGGCCCGCAAGGTTCCCGGCGCGATCCTGATCGGCATCGTCGGCGGAACCGTCCTCGCGGCCATCCTCAACGCCGTGGCCGACATCGACCCGAAGGCCTGGAAGAACGGCGCGCCGGTGCTTGAGGGCTCCGCCCTCTCGATGCCCGACTTCTCGCTGTTCGGCAAGGTCGAGTTCGGCGGCTGGGGTGACGTCGGTGTCATGACGGTCGGCATGATCGTCTTCACCCTCGTCCTCGCCGGCTTCTTCGACGCGATGGCCACCATCATCGGCGTCGGCACGGAGGCCAAGCTCGCCGACGACAAGGGCCGCATGCCGGGCCTGTCCAAGGCGCTGTTCATCGACGGTGCCGGTGGCGCCATCGGTGGCCTGACGGGCGGCTCCGGCCAGACCGTGTTCGTCGAGTCCGCCACCGGCGTCGGCGAGGGAGCCCGCACAGGCCTCGCCTCCGTCGTCACCGGCCTCTTCTTCGCCCTCTGCCTCTTCTTCACCCCGATCACGCAGATCGTCCCGGGTGAGGTGGCCTCCGCGGCCCTGGTCGTCATCGGCGCGATGATGATGCAGAACGCCCGCCACGTGGACTGGGCCGACAGCGCGACCGCCATCCCGGTCTTCCTGACCGTGGTGATCATGCCCTTCACCTACTCGATCACGCCCGGTGTCGCCGCCGGTGTGCTCTCCTACGTGGCCATCAAGGTCGCGCAGGGCAAGGCCCGCGAGATCGGCGCCTTCATGTGGGTCCTGACGGGCGTCTTCCTGGTCTTCTTCGCCCTCCACCCCATCGAGGCGTGGCTCGGCGTCAAGTAAGTCAGGTCCGCCCCACCCGACCCTCCACGCATCCGATACTGGAAACCGACCCTCTCCGAGGAGGCCGCAATGCTGGACATCGCCGAAGAACTGAACCGGTGGGTCGAGCAGGGACGTGACTTCGCCGTCGCCACCGTGGTGGCGGTCGGCGGGAGCGCACCGCGGCAGCCCGGGGCCGCACTCGCCGTGGACGGCGAGGGCACGGCCATCGGCTCGGTCTCCGGCGGATGCGTGGAGGGCGCGGTGTACGAGCTGTGCCGGCAGGCGCTGGAGGACGGCGAGCCCGTCCTGGAGCGCTTCGGCTACAGCGACGAAGACGCCTTCGCCGTGGGCCTGACCTGCGGCGGGATCATCGACATCCTCGTCACCCCGGTCCCCGTGGGCGCTCCCGTCAGGGAGGTGTTCGCGGCCGCGCTGGCCGCCGCCGCCCGCGGGGAGGCGGCGGCGGTCGCCCGGATCGCCGAGGGCCCGGCCGAGCTCAAGGGCCGCGCCGTGCTCGTACGGGGCGAAGGCGGCCACGAGGGCGGCTTCGGCGGCCACCCCGAGCTGGACCGCACCATCGCCGAGGAGGCGCGCGCCCTGCTGGACGCGGGCCGGACCGGCGTACTGGAGATCGGTGCCGACGGGCGGCTCTGCGGAGAGCCGCTCAAGGTCCTGGTCGAGTCCAGCGTCCCGCCGCCGCGGATGCTGGTCTTCGGGGCCATCGACTTCGCCTCCGCCCTGGTGCGGATCGGCAAGTTCCTCGGGTACCACGTCACGCTGTGTGACGCGCGGCCCGTTTTCGCGACGAAGAACCGTTTCCCCGAGGCGGACGAGATCGTCGTCGACTGGCCCCACCGCTACCTGGAGGCGCAGTCGCATCAGGGCCTCCTGGACGGCCGGACCGTCCTGTGCGTGCTCACCCACGACGCCAAGTTCGACGTCCCGCTGCTCGAACTGGCCCTTCGGCTCCCCGTCGCGTACGTCGGCGCCATGGGCTCCCGCCGCACGCACGAGGACCGCAACAAGCGACTGCGCGAGGTCGGCGTGACCGAGCTGGAGCTGGCCCGGCTGCGCTCCCCGATCGGCCTGGACCTCGGCGCCCGCTCCCCGGAGGAGACCGCCCTGTCCATCGCCGCCGAGATCGTGGCGAACCGGCGCGGCGGCTCCGGTGCGGCGCTGACCGGGGCGCACATCCCGATCCACCCGGACACCTCGAAGTCGGTGATCGACAGGATCGGCTCCGTCGCCTGAGGCGCGGGAAGAGGGCGCGACCCCGCGGGGGTTGCGCCCTCTTCCCATTGCCTCTATTTTACCCGCCGGTAACAGCGCTTTCCTATGAGGGAGTTGAGCGGATGTCCCGGCCCGAACGCACCGCCCGCAGGTCCGTACGCACGCTCCTGGCCGGCGCTCTCCTGGCCGCCGCCTCCCTCGCGGCCGCCCCGGCCGCCGTGTCCGCCGCCCCGGCCGCAGGGCCCGCGACCCCCGCGGCGCCCGCCGCCCCCGCGGCCCCGCCTGCCACAGGGCTGCGCGAGGTGCTGTTCGTCGGGAACAACTGGGAGGGCACCGCCGATGTGCTCGCCTCCACCGGGGACCTCGCCAGGATCGGCCGGATCAACGTGATCCCCGACAAGGAGGAGCGGCTGCGGGAGATCTACCTCAACCCCGTGAAGCTCGGCTTCTTCCTCGGGATCCGCAACACCGCCGGCGAGGGCCACGACCAGTTCGTCGACGACATGTACACCACCCCGGACGGTTCCGCCGTCGTCGTCTCCCGACCCAGCTTCGCCGATGTCGTCTCCGTCGACCTGGGCACCGGACGGATCAACTGGCGCTTCCCGGTGGCCGGTTTCCGCTCCGACCACATGGCCGTGTCCCCCGACGGCACCCGCGTGGCCGTCTCCGCCTCCACCGCCAACACCGTGCACGTCCTCGACATCGCCACGGGCCGGCAGATCGGCTCCTTCTCCACCGGCGACAAACCGCACGAGAACACCTTCACCCGCGACGGCCGCTACCTGTGGAACAGCTCCATCGGCGACGTGACTTCCGCGCTCGACGCCCCCTGGCTCGACTGGACGAAGGGCGACCGGAAGATCACCGTCGTCGACACGCAGACCTTTCGCACGGTCCGCGTGATCGACATGCGGGAGCGGCTGGACGCCTTCGGGCGCAGGGACCTCTCCGACGCGGTCCGGCCGATGTCCTTCAGCCCCGACGAGTCGAAGCTGTACTTCCAGGTGTCCTTCTTCAGCGGCGTGGTGGAGTACGACATCGCCACCGACCGGATCACCCGCGTCAAGGAACTCCCGCCGAACCCCGCCACCAGCACCGACCGCACCACCTGGGTCAACGACTCCCGCCACCACGGCATGTCCATGAGCCCGGACGGCGCCCGGCTCTGCATTGCGGGCACCATGGACGACTACGCCACCGTCCTGGACCGCGCCACGCTCACCCCGGGGCCCCTGGTGCCCGCCGCCAAACCGTACTGGGCCACCGTCGACGGCGACGGCACCGCCTGCGTGATCTCCGAGAGCGGGGCCGACCGCGTCACCGCCATCGACTTCGCCACCGGCGCCAAGCGGGTCTCCGTACCCGTCGGCGACCACCCCCAGCGCGTCCGCCTCGCCCACGTGCCGAACGGCTGGACCGGACCCGGGCCGCAGTAGGGGGCCCGGTCGCACCCCCGGGCAGGTGGGAACCGGCCAGACTCGCAGATCCGGCCTTTATGGGGTGACCGGTCCGCGATGACCGATTAGTCTCCGGATCATGGTGGACATCCGCGAGGTAACCGAGTCCGACATCGACCGCGCGCTGGAACTCGCCTACCTGGTCTTCCACGACCGCCCCGCGAAGGAGGGGCGCGCACGCCACCACGCCCTCCTGCGCCAGTGCGCCCGGCTCGGCGCCTACGAAGGGAACACCCTGGTCGGATTCATGGCCGCGCACGACTTCCGGCTCTCGGTGCCCGGCGCCGATCTGCCCTGCCCCGGGCTCACCTTCGTCTCCGTCGCCCCCACCCACCGCCGCCGCGGCGTCCTCACCGCTCTGATGGGGGAGCAGCTGCGGCGCACCCGGACCGCGGGATGCCCGATCGCCGCCCTGTGGGCCTCCGAATCCGCCATCTACGGACGCTTCGGCTACGGCGCGGCCACCCAGGGGGCCACCGTCGAGATCGACTCCACCCGGCCGCTGGCCCTGCGCATCGAACCCGACCGGCGTCCGCTGCGGCTGGTCGACCCCGCGGACGCCCTGCAGGTGATCGGGCCGTACCACGAAGCGGCCCGCGCGGTCCGGGCCGGACGCCCGACCAGCAGCCCGCAGCGCTGGAACGAGGGCCGGCTGTGCGAACAGGACGAGGAGGACGAGGAGTTGAGCCCGCCCCGGATCATCGTCCTCGGCGAGCCGGGCGAACCGATCGCCGGGTACGTCCTGTTCCGCACCAAGCCGGAGGGCGACGGCGGGGCCGTGCGCAGCCCGGGCCTGGTCCGCGTGGACGAGCTGGAGGCCGACACCCCGGCCGTCGCCGCCGCCCTGTGGGAGTGCCTGGCAGCCCTCGACCTCACCGGCCGGGTCCGGGCGTGGGGCCGGCCGCCCGACGACCCGCTGCTGCACTTCGCCTCCGACCGGGACCAGGTCCGGGTCACCGCCCAGTTCCCGGCGCTGTGGCTGCGCCTGGTCGACGTACGGGCGGCGCTGACGGCGCGGTCCTGGGCCGCCCCGGTGGAACTGGTGCTGGACGTGGCCGACGCACGGCTGCCCGCGAACGCCGGGCGGTTCCGGCTGAAGGCTGCCCCGGGCGGGGCGGCGTACGAGAGCACCGACGCGGCCCCGGACCTGGAACTGGAGGTACGGGACCTGGCGGCGTGCTACCTGAGCGGGACACGGATCACCGAACTGGTGGCCGCCGGGCTGGTGGTGGAGCACACGCCCGGCGCGGCGGCGGCACTGGACACGGCCCTGCGCACGGAGCTGCTGCCGCACACCGCCGACGCGTTCTGACCCGGGCCCGGCGGGCCGCCTGCCGGCCGGCCGGGGAACCGGGTACGGCGGCGGGGGCGGGCGAGCGGACCGTCCCCGCCGCCGGGCTCATCGGTCAGGCGGGCAGCGAGACCCGGGCCGCCGCCATGCCGAAGGAGGAACTCCGGATCGCGGAGGACAGCCCGTCGGGTGCCCGGCTCAGGTCCTCCTCACGATAACGCCGCACCTGGACATGCCAGTTGAGGACACCCGCGATCCAGTCCCGGAGCTCCCCGACGTAGGCCTCCATCCCCGCCCTGGCCGCGGGGTCCAGCTCCCAGTCGTCGTAGAGCAGCGGCAGCTGGTTCACGACGATGTGCTCGAACTCCTCGATGCGCTGCGTCATCAGCGCATGGCAGATGTGCAGGGCCTGCGGATAGCCGATGTCGAAGAAGTTCCGTGTGACCACGAGGTGGTTGTGCACCTCGCCCTCGAACTCCACCTCCTTCTGGTAGGAGAAGACGTCGTTGATCAGGCAGGCCGTGTCGGCGGCGGCGTTCTCCAGGGACCGGATGGTCCCCGAGGCGTAGACCCCGTCGGGGATGCCCCGGCCCGCTTGGCCCAGCCGGCACAGGTACATCGTCAAGGACGAGCCGAAGGTGCGGCGGCGCATCTCGGCGTAGTCCACGGGGTCCGGGATGCGGTGGTGGACCTGGTTCTCCACTTCCCACAGCCAGCTCTCCAGCATGTCGACCAGCGTGCCCCGGAACTCGGCCCGGTTCCGGGGGGCCATGCCCCGGCTGGTGCGCACCCACAGGTCCGCGAGCGCGCGCTCCATCGCGGTCACCGGCTGCGCCTGCTCGGCGTGGTCGACCGGGACCAGGGCGATCAGTCGGGCCGTGGCCGCCTTGGCGGCGGCCAGGTCCCTCGACCGGGCGAAGACCACCGGGTAGTAGTCGTCGGCGTACGTGCCCCAGGTCAGCCAGCATGCGTTGAGGAGCAGCTCCTGGGGCGTGGCGTCGGGGTCCAGGCCCGCCGAACACAGCGCGAAGTCGAAGCCTCGCAGCTTCTCCTCGGACCAGATGACGGAGCCGGGGTCGCCGGGCTGGGGATGGAGCAGCCCCATCTCCCGGGCCCAGGCGACCGAGCCCTCCCGGGCGTACGCGTGGTGCGGGCTGAGGGAGAGCGCGAACGGCAGGCGGATGTCCGGGATCACGGACGGCCCGGTGCGCTCGAAGGGGATGTGCGTGAAGGACCGGCGGCGCAGGTCCGTCGCGCGGGGCGCCAGGATCGAGCGGAGGTCGAGGGCGGCGGTGCCGAGGCCCTTGGGAAGGAACGGCAGGGACAGCGGGGCGGTGGTCCGGGCCTCCTCGTTCATGTAGCGGCTGGAGACCATGTGCCACTCGTGGCCGCCGGACTGCCAGTCCTGCAGTCCCTTGGCGTAGGCGAGGACGGCGGCGATCTCGGCCGGGGTCATCGCGTGGTCGGCGAACAGGTGGGGCAGTTCGACGAGCGCGGTCTGCTCGAACTGCTGGAGGCGGGAGGTCAGCAGGTCGTTGGAGGCCTCGGCGGCCTCCTGGGTGGTGCAGCCGAGGAAGGTCTCCAGTACCAGGACGGCATTGGACAGTTCACCCTCGTCGGCGACCTCCCGCTGGTAGGAGAAGAGGTCGTTCCTGATGTGCACGGCGTCGGAGAAGGCGTCGCGCAGCACACCGAGCGGCCGTGTGTGCGCGACCCGGGCCGGGACCTCGGCGGAGACGTACTCGACCAGTCCGGCCGACCAGGGGGCGCCGCCCACCTTGCGGCGCATCTCG
This sequence comes from Streptomyces sp. NPDC044571, assembly GCF_040647115.1. Taxonomy (NCBI): domain Bacteria; kingdom Bacillati; phylum Actinomycetota; class Actinomycetes; order Kitasatosporales; family Streptomycetaceae; genus Streptomyces; species Streptomyces sp. NPDC044571. Next base: position 246,036 of record NZ_JBEZBN010000001.1, on the reverse strand, counting down.
ATGTATTCGAGCGGGTTGGGGACCCGTCCGATGTCGATGTTGGCGAGCTCCCACATCGACTCGTTGAGCAGGTTCGCGGTGCTGGCGGAGAATCGTTCCCGCCAGTCCGCCGACATGGCAGGGACGGTCCGCAGCCAGAGGTCCCTCAGCCCGGCCTCCACCGGGTTCGTCGGCTCGGGGAAGCCGTCGGCCAGGTCCATCGGCATGAAGGCGGCGAGCCGGTCGAGATAGGCCTTGGCGCCGGCGCGGTCCTGGGAGCGCTTGTACGTCTCCAGGAAGTGGTCGTCGAAGAAGAACACCCACACGTACCAGTCGGTGACCAGGTTCAGCGCGTCGCCGTCGCAGTCGGGGTGGGTGTAGGCGCACAGCAGGGCGTAGTCGTGCGCGTCGAGGTCCTCCTCCTCCCAGACACCGGACCCCTCCAGCATCCCGAAGTCGCGGGCCCACTGCCTGCTGTGCGTTCTCGCGGCCTCCAGGTGGGGGTTCCGTCGCGCCGGATAGGGCAGATAGAAATCCGGCAGGTGGAACGGCTGCGTCACGGCGGAGAAACCTTTCGGTCCGAGAGTGCGGCGCCCCGGCATCGCGGCCCCGCACGAGTTCAGCCGTGCCCTACCCCTGCTCGCGCCGGGCCAAGGGCGATTTCACCGCTTCAGGTGACGCAGCCGCCGTTCCCACGCCGCCGCGGCCTGCCGGGGGATAGGGGCGCTCCTTGCCCGAGAGCCGGAGCGGGGGGCCGGGGCCCGGGCCCGCGGGACTTCCTGCGACTTCATGTGACTGAGGGGCGGGGCCCCGTACGGGACCCCACCCCTCATCGGACAGGTCGATCAGGCGTCAGGTCAGAGGATGACGTCGAAGCCGTTCCAGCCGGTGCCGATCAGCGTGCGGCCCGTGCTCTGGAAGTCGAACAGCTCACCGTTGTTGGTCGTGCCGACGATTTCTGCCGAGCCGTCGCTGTTGAGGTCGCTGGCGTAGGGATTCCAGCCCCCGTCCCAGAAGCCGTTCCCGAGGAAGCCGGGGGTGCCGAAGGTGATGGGTCCGCCGTCGGCGAGGGTCTTGCCGGTGGTGTTCGGGTAGAGGTAGACCTCGCCGCCGTTGTGGTTGCGGCCCAGGATGTCGGTCTTGTGGTCGCCGTTGAGGTCCGCGAACCGGATGGTGGTCCAGCCGTCGGGCCACCAGCCGTTGCCGATGAAGACCCGGCCGCCGAGCGTGCCGGTGCCGGTGCCGCCGGTGTGCGGATAGACCCACAGGTCGCCGCCGCCGTCCCGGGCGATGAGGTCGGTACGGCCGTCACCGTCGATGTCGCCGAAGCCCAGGTCGAGCGAGTTCCAGCCGATGCCGATCAGGTACCGGCCGCTGAACGAGTCGGTTCCGGTCCTGCCCGTGCCCGGGAAGAGGTAGAGGTCGCCCTCCTTGGTACGCGCGACGATGTCCGTGTGGCCGTCGTTGTTGAGGTCGGCGGTGTAGACGTGCGTCCAGTAGTCCCGCCAGAACCCGTTGCCGACGAAGTAGCGGGCGCCGAGCATGCCGGTACCCGCACCGCCGGTGCCCTGGTACACCCACATGTCGCCGTTGGTGTCGCGGGCGAGGACGTCGGTGTATCCGTCGGCGTTGTAGTCGGGCCGGCTCTGCGAACCGCTGCTCCACTGGCTCTGGCCGGAGGCGTTGTAGACGACCAGGACGCCGCGGCTGTGGAGCACGGCGTACGAGTACGGAGTGCTGGTCTTGGTGCTCCACAGCGCGGTGGTGCCGTTCGCTTCGTAGACGACGAGGTTGCCGTCGTTCTGCATCCGGGCCAGGGCGCCCTTGTGGCCGTTGGTGTTGGTGGCCCAGACGGGCTTGTTGTCCTTGGTGTACAGGACGAGGTTGCCGTCGGTCTGCATGACGAGCTTGGAGTTGCCGGAGGCGAACTCCTCGCCGGAGGCGAGGGTGGTGCCCGCGGGGATCTTGGCGCCGGGCACGCCGTCGATCTGGTAGCTCGCGGAGAAGCCGGTGACGGTGCCGCCGGAGGCGGTTCCGTTCCAGCCGAGGACCGTGTTGTCCGCCTGGCGCGCCCACAGGTCGCTCACGCCGTCACCGGAGACGTCGCCCGACGAGCCGATCTGCGGGAAGGCGGCCTGGGTGACACCGCTGCCGATCTTGGTGCGGGTCTGGGTGCCCCAGGTGGCGAGGTCGACGCCCGGCCCGTCCTTGGCCTTCTTGCCGTAGGTGCGCAGGACGTCGCCGGTGGCGTTGTCGCGGAGCCAGAGATCGGGGACCTTGTCCCCGTTGAGGTCGCCGGGGAGGACGACGGTGTACTTGTCCCAGTCGGTGTTGCCGACGAGTACGGGCTCACCGTTGGAGTCGAGGGTGCCGAAGCTGCTGCCGTAGTAGGCCCAGAGCTGCTTGCCCTGCTTGACCAGCAGGTCGGGGGAGCCGTCGCCGTTGAGGTCGCCGGCAGCGATGACCTGCTCCGCGTTGTACCAGTGGTCGTCGCCGTTCCAGTCGGGACCGTAGTCACATCCGGCGCCGGGATTCTTGACGGGGCACGCCACCGTCATCTCGACGGGGTTGTCGGTGGCGCCTTGGCCGTTGTTGGAGTAGGCGAAGAGCTTCTTGCCGGTCGCCCCGGCCGGCTGTTCGAGGGAGACGAGGTCGTTGTACCCGTCGTCGTTCCAGTCGCCGAGGGTGGCGATCTGGGCGCCGTTGAAGTTCTTGCCCGCGCGGGTGGCGGCGGTGAACTTGGCGTTGCCCTGGCCGGCGTAGGTCAGGAGGTTGCCGAAGGAGTCGTTGCTCCAGATGTCGCGGTTGCCGTCGCCGTTGAGGTCTCCGGGGATGTCCCTGGTGGCGGAGCGGGAGGCGTAGAAGAGGTAGGCGGTGGTGTCGGAGCGGTTGCCCGCCGCGTCCTGGCTCAGGGCGTACACGAAGTGCGGTCCGGCGCCGGGCGGGGTGAGCGTGACGTCGATCTGACCGCCGGGGGCCACGGTGGCGCTCTTCACCTCGGGGTCCCAGTCGGTGTAGTAGCCGAGCCAGGTCACGTCCGTCACGCCGTTGGCGCTGATGGTGAACGGGCCGGGGGTACGGGCCTTGCCGGTGCCCGTCGCGGGCCAGCCGTTCTTGCCGTCGGGGAAGACGGTCGAGCTGATCTTCGGGGCCTTCGTCGGCCGCTTGCGGTCCACGGAGAACTTGCACGTCTGGGACCAGCCGGAGGTGGCCTTGTCCTGGTCGGTGGCGCGGACCTTCCAGGTGTAGCTGCCGTCGGGCAGGCTGGTGTCAGGGACGTTCCAGGTGGCGACCTTGCCGTTGTTGGCGGGGATCGTCTGCGTGGCGACCGGCGTGCTCTGGCCGGCCTTGAAGACCTGGTACTCGGCGCTCAGGTTCCCGGCGTCGGGGTCGGAGATCGTCGCGTAGAGGCCGACCGTGGCGTTGCCGATCGTGCCGCCCTGTTCACAGGGGACCCAGGGCGAGGTTCCCGGGTCGGACGGGGTACGGGGCGGGTTGTTGTACTCCGTCTCCAGGGTGATGGTCTTGGGGTCGAAGCGCTTCCACTGGTAGACGTCGCCCTCGTTGGAGGCGTACAGGCCCAGGGTCAGGCTGGACCAGCCCTTGGTGGCGGATTCCCTGGCGGCGGCGGTGGCGTCGAACTCCAGGTTGCCGGCGCCGCAGTCGGGGCGGCCCTTGGCGGCGGAGACGGTCGCGAGCTTGGTGCCCTTGCCGGGCTGGTTGTTCCAGGTGGTGGCGGGTGAGATGGGGGTGGTGGTCCACAGCTCGACGGGTGTGGGGGTGCAGGACCAGGCCCACGTCTCCTTGACGCGGAAGGTCGACTTGCTGACCTGGGCGCCCTTGATGTTGGACGTGTCGAGCTGGAAGAAGGAGCGCGAAAGGCCGCCCGTCTCGCTCTCGTAGCCGACGCGGACGTCCTGCTTGGTGTTCCAGTACGAGTTGTTCGGCCAGCTCCGGTAGGCCCAGGCCCAGTTCTGGCGCTCGCCCCAGGCCACGGACGGGTCGATGAAGACAGGGTACTTGGTGGCTGCACCGGTCAGGAGGGCCTGGTCGGGCTTGATCTCCAGGGTGCCGGCCGTGATGGTCGTCGGCATCTGGGCGTCCTTGGCGCCGGAGGGCGCAACGAACGCGTCGGCGGGCGCGGCGGGCTCGGCCCCGTCGGCAGCGGCGGCGAGGGTCCGGGCCGCGGTCTTGGCCTGGGGGGCCGCGGTGGCGCCGGTGGTCGTGGAGTCCCACATCATGGGCGCGGAGGCCGTGAAGACGTCCTGACCGGCGGGGTTGGCCGCGCGCAGCAGGCCGGTCGTGGCATCGCGGGAGACGTTCAGGCCGACGGTGTCGAGCTTGAACTTCAGCGTGGCCAGGTCGGGGTGCTGGGCGGCTGCCGGCGTCTTGACTACGAGCAGCTCGGAGAAGCCCTCGACGTCGGCCTTGAGCTGGAGGTCCACGTCGGGCAGTACGTTCGCGTACGTGGCCACGTTCGCGGCGAGCGTCGGCTTGGGCAGCGCCTTGGGCCAGGTCATCGACAGCGTCCGGCCGTCCTTGACCCCGGTCAGCAGCGGCCCGGTGCCGCCGCCGGAGAAGGCGATCGACACGGCCGACGCCTTCGGGGCCACCGTGCCGTCCGTGGCGAACTGCAGCGTCGGGTCGGTCGCGACCCATGCGCCGGCCCGCCGCACCCGCACGGTGGTCCCGTAGCGCTTGACCTGCCACTTGCCCGTCGGGAGCGCCCAGGTGTCCGAGGTCTCGGTCCGTGCAGTGGTCAACTCGTAGGGCTGGCCGGTTTCCTTGGCCTTGGCGAGCGCGAAGTCCGCCGCGCTCATCGAACCCTCGGCGACCGGGTCGGTGGCGGCGGCAGCAGTCGCCGACGGCTGTATTACCGTCAAACCGGTAGCAGTAATTCCGGTTATGAGGGCCAAGGAAATGACCCGCAAAACCCCCCGCCCACCCGGCGCACCGGAGAGGGCCTCATTTCTTCTCACACAAACTCCCACTGTCGGATATGCGTGGTGACTCTACTGTGCGCGCGCCCCTGCAGGCACGCTGACCTGTGCTTTTTATAACCACTTTACGCGCGCTGCCCTATTTGGTCCGCTAGATCCGCTTGGTCGCATCCGCGTAGGTGACGGTGTGTGAGATCGGTGAATTCGCCCTGTTAGTCTGCGCCGGTAATTCTGCTGAGAAACATGGGGTGGGGTGTGAGAAGATTTCGCATACGAGGGCTTTCTGCGGCATTGGCCGCAGCGGTCCTCGCAGGCATGCTGCCCGGCGCAGTCGCCGTAGCGGACAGCAAACCACGGGCTTCGCTGCCGGAGCTCAAGCAGCCGAAGGCGGTACCGGTCAAGCCGGTCCGTGCGGGTGGCGCGAAGAAGGCCGACGACGCGGCGACGCCGTGGAAGGCCCCGAAGGTCTCCTGGCCCCCAGCCGGTTCGGCGGAGGTGAACCTCTCCTCGTCCGGCCCGGTATCGAAGTCGTTCCTCTCCGGCTCGGCGCAGGCACCGGCCACCGGCATCGGCTCGCAGCAGGCGGGCAAGCTCCCGGTCGCGGTGTACGTGGCTCCGGGCAAGGCGGCCGAGGCGCCGTCCAAGGTGAAGGTCTCCCTCGCAGCCAAGGACGCGGCCCGCAAGGCCGGCGTCGACGGCGTCCTGCTGACGGTGGGCCGCTCCGACGGCTCCGCGCAGGCCGGCGCAGCCAAGGTCGAGGTGGACTACAACGCGTTCCGCGGCGCCTACGGCGGTGACTACGCCTCCCGCCTGCACCTGGTGGAACTCCCGGCCTGCGCACTGACGACCCCGCAACGCGCCGAATGCCGCACGCAGAAGCCGCTGCAGACCCACAACGACACACGCGCGGGCAAACTGACCGCCCAGGTCACCACGCCGGGCGCCGCGCCGTCTTCGGCGAAGTCGGGCCAGTCGGCGATGTCGGCCGCCTCCGCGGCCTCCGGCGCGACGATCCTCGCCGCCACGGCGGGCGACGCGGGCCCGACCGGCGACTACAAGGCCACGTCGTTGCAGCCCTCGGGTTCGTGGAGTGCCGGCGGTTCGACCGGTGCCTTCTCCTGGTCGTACGGCATCACTGTGCCCGCCGTCCCCGGTGGGCAGGCGCCGCAGATCGGGCTGGGCTACAGCTCGCAGTCGGTCGACGGCCGGATGGGTGCCTCGAACAGCCAGGCCTCGTGGATCGGTGACGGCTGGAACTGGGAGCCCGGCTTCATCGAGCGCAGGTACAAGGCCTGCAACGACGACAAGACCGGCGGCACCAACACCACCAAGGTGGGTGACCAGTGCTGGTTCAACGACAACGCCACCCTCTCCCTGGGCGGCAAGAACACCGAACTCGTCTACGAGGCCGGCAAGGGCTGGCATCCGGCGTCCGACTCGGGTGAGAAGGTCGAGAAGCTCACCGGTGCCTCCAACGGGGACAACGACGGTGAGCACTGGAAGATCACCACGACCGACGGCATGCAGTACTTCTTCGGTCTGAACCGGCTGCCGGGCTGGAAGGACGCGTCCACGCCGACGACGAACTCCGCCTGGACCGTCCCCGTCTTCGGAAACCAGGCCGGCGAGCCCTGCTACAACGCCTCGTTCGCGAGCGCCTGGTGCCAGCAGGCCTGGCGCTGGCAGCTCGACTACGTCGTCGCCCCCGGCGGCAGCGCCATCGCGTACTACTGGAAGACCGAGACCAACAACTACGGCCGCAACGTCTCGGAGACCACCGGCAAGGCCACGGTCACCCCGTACATCCGCGGCGGCTGGCTCGACCACATCGACTACGGCCTGCGCTCCGACAGCGTCTACACCGCGAAGGCGATGGGCCAGGTCACCTTCGACGTCTCCGAACGCTGCCTGAGCACCTGCGGCACCTTCGACGAGACCAACGCCAAGAACTGGCCCGACTCCCCCTACGACCTGTTCTGCAAGGACGGGTCCACCGAATGCAAGGACCAGTACTCGCCTACGTTCTGGTCGCGCAAACGCCTGACCGGCATCAACACCAAGATCCTCACCGGTGGCACCTACCAGGACGTCGACTCCTGGATCCTCGACCAGAACTTCCCGCCGGCAGGCGACGGCATTTCCACCCCGCTGTGGCTGAAGTCCATCGTCCACACCGCGAAGTCGGGTGCCGCCGCCGACATCACGCTTCCGCCGGTCACCTTCACCGGCGAGCAGCGGCCGAACCGCGTCGACGCGCTCGGTGACGGCCTCGCGCCGTACATCCGGCTGCGCATGTCCCAGGTGAACACGGAGACCGGCGGCACCATCGGTGTCACCTACTCCCAGCCCGACTGCACCGCCACCACGCTCCCCAAACCGGACGAGACGAACACGACGCGCTGCTACCCGGTCAAGTGGGCCTGGGAAGGCGACACATCGAAGGTCGACTGGTTCAACAGCTACGTCGCCACCCAGATCGTCGAGGGCGACAACCTCGCCTCCACCCCGGACAAGGTGACCTCGTACACGTACCTGGGCGGAGCGGCCTGGGCCAAGGACACGAGCGAGTTCACCAAGGCCGAAGACCGCGTCCACTCCGTGGGGCGCGGCTACGAACTCGTCCAGACCCGCACCGGCGCCGCGTCCGACCCGAAGACGCTCTCCGAGACCCGCTACTTCCGCGGTCTGGACGGTAAGGACGTCAAGGACTCCACCGGCGCTGCCGTCACCGACCGCGAGCAGTTCGCCGGCGTCCCGCGCGAGACAGCTCTGTACAACGGCGATGACACCTCCAAACTGGTATCCGCCACTTCTTACACCCCTTGGCGCTCGGATGCGCTCGCCACGCGAACCCGCTCCGGCCTTCCGGACCTGGTCTCGTACAAGACGGGAACGGAGAAGGAGTCCACCCGTACGACGGTCACCGGTGGCACCCGCACGGTCGAGTCGACCAGTCACTTCGACGACTACGGCATGGTCGACTGGGAGTCCTCGACGGGCGACACCTCCAAGACGGGTGACGAGACCTGCACCACGACCACGTACGCGCGTAACACGGACAGCTGGATCCTGGACAAGCACAGCCGGGTCGAGACCGTCGCCGTTCCGTGCGGTTCGCCCGCCAGCCGTCCGTCCGACGTCATCAGCGACATCCGTACCTACTTCGACAACGGCGCCCTCGGCACCGTGCCGGGTGCGGGCCTGGTGACCAAGACCGAGAAGATCAACGGCAAGGGTGACGGTTACGACCTGGAAAGCTCTGTGCCGTCCACGTGCGGAGCGGCGAAGAACCAGCTCTGCTACGACATCCACGGCCGGGCCCTGGCCGGCACGGATGCGTACAACAAGGTCAGCACGACCGCCTACACGCCTGCCACGGGCGAGGCACCGACCTCGACCACGGTGACCAACTCGTTGGGCCACGTCATCACCACGGAACTCGATCCGCTGCGTGGGCAGCCGACGAAGACCACCGACGCGAACGGCAAGGTCACCACCACGGCGTACGACGCCCTCGGCCGCACGACCAAGGTCTGGGCCCCGAACTGGACGGCCGTCGACAACCCGAACACCCCGAGCCGTGTCTTCGACTACACGGTCCGCAACGACGGCCCGAACGTCGTCACCTCGAAGTCGCTGACACACGACTACAAGTACTCCACCGTCTACTCCATCCAGGACGGTCTGCTGCGCGAACGCCAGACGCAGACGCAGTCGCCCGACCTGGCGGGACGTCTCATCACCGAGACGTTCTACGACACCCGAGGCCTGGCCTGGCGCAACTCCGGCACCTACTACGCCGACGGTGCGCCCTCGCCGGACCTGGTGACCGGTCAGGAGCTCAACTACCCGGCCTCCACCGACACCGTCTTCGACGGTGCCGGACGGCCGACCGCAGTGATCTCCAAGAAGTTCGGCACCGAGACCAAGCGCGCCACCACCAGCTACACCGGTGACACCACGACGGTGATCCCGCCCCAGGGCGGAACGGTGACCACCACGGTCGTCGACGCTCAGGGCCGCACCACCGAACTCAAGCAGTACACCAACGCCGACCGCACGAGCTCGCAGTCGACGCTGTACGGCTACGACAAGCTGGGCCGGCTGGCTCAGGTCACCGACCCGGGCAACGCGAAGTGGACGTACGCCTACGACGTCCGCGGCCGTCAGGTCGAGGTGAACGACCCGGACAAGGGCATCACCAAGACCGTCTACGACGCCGGCGACCGGACGACCGACGTCACCGACGCCCGTGGCATCACCCTGCACACCGACTACGACGACCTCGGCCGTCCGGTCGCGACCAAGCAGGGCACAACCGTGCTGACCGCTGTGGTCTACGACACGGTTGCCAAGGGCCAGCCGACGAAGACGGTCCGCTACGTCGACGGCCAGGGCTACGAGTCCGAGATTCTCGCCTACAACAACCTCTACCAGCCGCTCGCCACGAAGGTGACCATCCCGTCCGCCCCGGACACGGGGGCGTTGGCCGGCACCTACCAGTGGACGAACACCTACAACATCACCGGCCAGCTCCTGACCACCAAGCACCCGGCCATGGGCGACCTGCCCGCGGAAACGGTCGGCAGCACCTACAAGTCGGTCTCCGGCCTGCTCAACAGCATGGCCGCCGGCAGCAGCCGCCTCGTCTCGGCGATGACCTACGACCACTACGGCCGTAGCACCCGCCAGGAGCTCGGAGCCCTCGGCCAGCGCCTCTACGGATCCACCGAGTACGACGAGCACACCGGCGCCGTGAGCCGCGCCTACATCGACCGTGATCTCGCTCCCCAGCGGATCGAGGACACCAAGTACACCAACGACCCTGCCGGCAACCTGACCTCCATCGCCACGGCTTACGGCCAGGACGCCGCCCGCACCACGGACACCCAGTGCGTCAACCTCGACGCGCTGCGCCGCATCACCGAGGCCTGGACCAACAAGGGCGAGACCTGCGCCGCCTCCCCGTCGACCACGGTCATCGGCGGCGAGGACCCGTACTGGACTACCTACACCTACGACGCGGTCGGCAACCGCAAGACCGAGACCAAGCACAAGACGGCCTCGGGCCCGACCGCGGACACCATCCGCACCTACACTCCGCCGACCTCAGGGAAGCACGACCTCACCAAGGTCACCCAGACCGGCACCGACCCCCACGACGAATCCTTCACCTACGACGAGATTGGCAGCACCAAGACCCGCAAGAGCGGCACTGGTGAAACCCAGTACCTCGACTGGGACGTCGAAGGGCATCTGAAAACCCTCAACCAGGGCACAACGAGCAACTCCTTCCTCTACGACACCGCCGGCCAGCGACTGCTCCGTAAGGACACCAAGAGCACCACGCTCTACCTCCCCGGCGGCAACGAACTGCACCTGAACAAAGCCGGGGCGGTCACGGGGACCCGCTACTACGCGGGTGTGGCGATGCGCGAAGGCGGCAAGCTCACCTTCACCCTCGCCGACCACCACGGCACCGGCACCACCCAGGTCACGGCGGATGCCACGCAGGCGGTGACCCGCCGAAAGACCGGCCTGTTCGGCGAGACCCGCGGCACCCAGCCGTCCGGCTGGGCGGGCGACAAGACCTTCGTCGGCGGGACCAAGGACACCGACAGCGGACTCACCCACATCGGCGCACGCGAATACGACCCCCTGACCGGGCGGTTCATATCCGTCGATCCCGTGATGGACCTCATGGACTCGCAGCAGCTCCATGGCTACGCCTACTCGAACCAGAACCCGTTCACGTTCTGGGACCCCACGGGCCTGGCTCTCGAAGAGTGCGCCAGCGGCATGTACAAGTGCCACAACGGCAACGACCCGTACGACTACGGCAACCGCTACGAGACCATCGTGAACTCCGTCGGGGGCACCCTCGCCCCCGAATACGTCGAGCGCAAGCGCCGGCAGCAGCAGGCCTACCAGCGTGCCTGCAGCCACGACCCCGATTGCCGCGGGACTCAAGGCCGCCAGGGCGGCGGCACGGGTGGCCAGGCCCCTCCGAAGCCGAAGGTGGTCTATGTGCAGACGGCCTCCGGCTACCCTGCCCAGGGCGTTCCGCAGGGCAGTGTCCAGGACCCCAACCGCAACCAAGTGCAGAAGCCGAGCATCGAAGAGATGAAGCGGATGTACTGCTCGGCGGACGAAAGCGAAAGCAAGTGCAACTTCCGGGTCAGCTACATGCTGAGCGGCCCGCTGATCGAATCGATTTCCGGTTCGTTCGCCGCCGCCGCGATGGGCAAGGGCGCGGGCGGTAGCTCCAGTGCGGCCGAATCGGATGGCGCCGTCGTCCCCTACAATCGCGGATTTGCCAACCGTCAAGACCTTGGGATGCACATACCCACACTCGTTACACCTGGCGGGCGTACTCTGAGTATGCATGCTGCTGAACGAGTTGCGGGTAGTGGGCCGGGCCGCCCCCCGACGACCTTGAACGTGATCGATCACATCCTGGAAACCGGAACGAAGGTGAAGTATGACCCGGCCAGGGACACCATTCGTATTCAGGCGCCACAGCTTCCCGGAAAACCCTTTGTTGTCGTGAGTGGCAGCAATCCGAACTATGTCGTGACAGTCATGATCCCGAAGGAGGTCAAGTTGCCGTGACGCGCGAAAGGTTCATCGAACTGGCGGAGTCCTTCATCTCCGGCGAGGATCGCTCAATGGAGGCAGTTCGGAAGATGGAAGACATTCTTGTCCGCGACTTCATGGACACGGATCTGTTTGAATCAACCATCGAGTCCATCTCGCTTTATCGCCCCTGGGAGGGTTCTCCATATGTCGGAGAAGAGGAGATGGCAGACGTTCTGAGGGACGCCCTGGCTGGTATGGCTTCGCAGGAAACGTGAGCCCGCGACACGCGCGCGCCCGCTCTGCACGGTGCAGAGCGGGCGCGTACTCCTGACGGTCGAAACGGCGCTTGGCTCACCGAGAGGGTGGGCCGGGCGCCGTTCTGTGTGCTGGGGCGGGGACTACTCCGCCTCGCCCTCCAGGTTGCCCTCCGTGTCCAGGTAGACCTGGCGGAGGGCTTCGAGGGTCTGGGGGTCCGGCTTTTCCCACATGCCGCGGGACTCGGCCTCCAGGAGGCGTTCCGCGATGCCGTGCAGGGCCCAGGGGTTCGCCTCCTCCAGGAAGGCTCGGTTCTCCGGGTCCAGGACGTACGTCTGCGTCAGCTTGTCGTACATCCAGTCCGCGACCACGCCCGTCGTGGCGTCGTAGCCGAAGAGGTAGTCCACCGTCGCCGCCAGTTCGAAGGCGCCCTTGTAGCCGTGGCGGCGCATCGCCTCGATCCACTTGGGGTTGACCACCCGGGCGCGGAAGACGCGCGAGGTCTCCTCGACCAGGGTGCGGGTCTTGACCGTCTCCGGGCGGGTGGAGTCGCCGATGTACGCCTCCGGGGCCGTGCCGCGCAGGGCGCGGACCGTGGCCACCATGCCGCCGTGGTACTGGAAGTAGTCGTCCGAGTCGGCGATGTCGTGCTCGCGGGTGTCCGTGTTCTTCGCGGCCACCGTGATCCGCTTGTACGCCGATTCCATCTCGGCGCGGGCCGGGCGGCCCTCCAGGCCGCGGCCGTACGCGTAGCCGCCCCACACCGTGTAGACCTCCGCGAGGTCGGCGTCCGTACGCCAGTCGCGGGAGTCGATCAGCTGGAGGATGCCGGCGCCGTACGTGCCCGGGCGGGAGCCGAAGATGCGGGTGGTGGCCCGGCGCTCGTCGCCGTGCTCGGCCAGGTCGGCCTGGGCGTGGGCCCGGACGAAGTTCTGGTCCGCGGGCTCGTCGAGCGAGGCTGCCAGCCGTACCGCGTCGTCCAGCAGGCCGATCACGTGCGGGAACGCGTCGCGGAAGAAGCCCGAGATGCGCAGGGTGACGTCGATCCGGGGGCGGGCCAGCTCGTCGAGCGGGATCGCTTCGAGGCCCGTCACCCGGCGCGAGGCCTCGTCCCAGACCGGGCGGATGCCCAGCAGGGCGAGGGCTTCGGCCACGTCGTCGCCCGCCGTGCGCATCGCGCTCGTGCCCCACAGGGACAGGCCGACGGAGGCCGGCCACTCGCCGTTGTCCGTGCGGTAGCGGGTCAGGAGGGACTCGGCGAGCGCCTGGCCCGTCTCCCACGCGAGACGCGACGGGACCGCCTTCGGGTCCACCGAGTAGAAGTTGCGGCCCGTCGGCAGGACGTTGACCAGGCCGCGCAGCGGGGAGCCGGAGGGGCCGGCCGGGATGAACCGGCCGTCCAGGGCGGCCACCACGTGCGCGATCTCGTCCGTCGTGCCCGCCAGGCGGGGAACCACCTCGCGCGCCGCGAAGTCCAGTACGGCCGCCACGTCCTCCCCGTGACCCGCCGCGACCGAAGCCACTGCCTGCGGGGCCCAGTCCGCGTCCTCCATCGCCTGGACCAGGGCCCGGGCCTGCTCCTCCACCGCATCGGCCGAGGTGCGGGTGGCCGCGGACTCGTCCAGGCCCAGCGCCTCGCGCAGGCCGGGCAGGGCCGTCGTACCGCCCCAGATCTGGCGGGCGCGCAGGATCGCGAGGACCAGGTTCACCCGGGCCTCGCCCGTCGGGGCGCCGCCCAGGACGTGCAGGCCGTCGCGGATCTGGGCGTCCTTGACCTCGCACAGCCAGCCGTCGACGTGCAGCAGGAAGTCGTCGAAGCCGTCGTCGTCCGGGCGCTCTTCGAGGCCCAGGTCGTGGTCGAGCTTCGCGGCCTGGATCAGGGTCCAGATCTGCGCGCGGATCGCCGGGAGCTTCGCCGGGTCCATGGCGCTGATCTGCGCGTACTCGTCCAGGTGCTGTTCGAGGCGGGCGATGTCGCCGTACGACTCCGCGCGCGCCATCGGCGGGACCAGGTGGTCGACGAGGGTCGCGTGCACACGGCGCTTGGCCTGGGTGCCCTCGCCCGGGTCGTTGACGAGGAAGGGGTAGACCAGGGGCAGGTCGCCGAGCGCGGCGTCCGGGGCGCAGGCCGCGGACAGGCCGGCGTTCTTGCCCGGCAGCCACTCCAGGTTGCCGTGCTTGCCCAGGTGGATCATCGCGTCGGCGCCGAAACCGCCGTCCTCCGCGCGCGCCTGGATCCAGCGGTACGCGGCCAGGTAGTGGTGCGAGGGCGGCAGGTCCGGGTCGTGGTAGATCGCGATCGGGTTCTCGCCGAAACCGCGCGGCGGCTGGATCAGGATGAGGAGGTTCCCGCGGCGCAGGGCCGCGAGGACGATGTCCCCCTCGGGGTTGGCGGAGCGGTCGACGAACATGTTGCCCGGGGCCTCGCCCCAGTGCCGCTCGACGCTCTCGCGCAGCTCGGCCGGGAGTTCGGCGAACCACCGCTTGTAGTCGGCGGCCGGGATCCGGACCGGGTTGCGGGCCAGCTGCTCCTCGGTCAGCCAGTCCTGGTCGTGGCCGCCGGCCTCGATCAGGGCGCGGATCAGCTCGTCGCCGTCGCCGGAGACCACGCCCGGGATGTCCTCGACGGGGCCGAAGTCGTAACCGCCCGCGATGAGCGTGCGCAGCAGCTCCACCGCGCTGGCCGGGGTGTCGAGGCCGACCGCGTTGCCGATGCGGGAGTGCTTGGTCGGGTACGCCGACAGCACGAGCGCGATCTTCTTGTCACGGCGCTCGATGTGCCGCAGCCGGGCGTGCCGTACGGCGATCCCCGCGACCCGGGCGGCCCGCTCGGGGTCGGCCACGTACGCGGGCAGGCCGTCCTCGTCGAACTCCTTGAAGGAGAACGGGACGGTGATGAGCCGGCCGTCGAACTCGGGCACGGCGACCTGGGTCGCGGCGTCGAGCGGCGACAGGCCCTCGTCGTTCTCCTCCCAGGCGCTGCGCGAACCGGTCAGGCACAGGGCCTGGAGGATCGGCACGCCGAGCGCGGCGAGCGCGCCCGCGTCCCAGGACTCGTCGTCGCCGCCCGCGGAGGCGGTCGCCGGGCGGGTGCCGCCGGCCGCGAGCACGGTGGTGATGATCGCGTCCGCGGACTCCAGCTCGGCCAGCAGCTCCGGTTCCGGGGTGCGCAGGGAGGAGACGTACAGGGGCGCGGGCGTGCCGCCGCTCTCGACGATCGCGTCGCACAGGGCGTGCACGAAGGCGGTGTTGCCGCTCATCTGGTGGGCGCGGTAGTAGAGGACGGCGATGCGCGGGCCGTACGGGCGTACGGGCGTGCGCTCCAGGTGTCCCCAGGTGGGCGCCGCGGCGGGCGGCTCGAAGCCATGGCCGGTGAGCAGCACGGTGTCGGAGAGGAACCGGGCCAGCTGGTCGAGGTTGGCCGGACCGCCGTGCGCGAGGTAGGCGTGGGCCTCGGCCGCGATGCCGATCGGGACCGTGGAGGCCTCCATCAGCTGTGCGTCCGGGGCCTGTTCGCCGGTCAGGACCACGACGGGGCGGTGCTGGCCCGGGGCGAGGAGCAAGTCGAGCCCGTCCTGCCAGGCGCGCAGGCCGCCGAGGAGGCGGACGACGACCAGGTCGACGCCGTCGAGCAGGCCGGGCAGGTCGTCGAGGGGAAGGCGGGAGGGGTTCGCGAAGCGGTACGGGACGGGGCCGTCCGCGGCGGCGCGGGCGCTGAGCAGATCGGTGTCGGACGTCGACAGCAGCAGGATCATGCGGCGGCAGGCCTTCCTCGGGGTTTCCGCGCCCCGGGCAGTGAGGACAGCGGGAGTTCCTGACTCACCCGGCGGATGGCTCTGCCGGGTTCACAGTGGCGGGACCGCGCCGGATTCGCACCGGGCTTCCTCCCATGTCGCCGTCCTCGGCGATGACGGGCCAGGTGGCTCCGCCGGTGGTCATCTTAGGTGGCCGGGCCACCGGCCGGGAGCGGGGGTCACCGGGGCGCACCCGGGGCGCCCGGAAGCGCAGGCGTGCGCCCGGGGTGGGACCCGGGGTGGGATTCGGGCAGGTGGGGGCGGAAGGGGTGGGTGGCGACGGCCACAGGTCGGGGTGCGGCAATCGTGGGTATGCTCGCCGCCATGCCGCCCCAGCCCCCCTCCGCCGCATCGCGGGACGAACCCGTCATACGCGACCGCGGCGACGCCTGCCCCGGCGCGCTGCGGCTGCACGCCGCGGACGACGGGTTCCTGGCCCGCATCCGGATACCGGCCGGCCTGCTCACCGCCGACCAGGCGTCCCGGCTCGCCCTCGCCGCCGACCGGTTCGGCGACGGGCACCTGGAGCTCACCTCCCGCGGCAACGTCCAGCTGCGCGGGCTGGCCGACCAATGCGGCGCCGGGCTGGCGGCGTTGCTGGACGCCGCCGGTCTGCTGCCCGCACCCGGCCACGAGCGGATCCGCAACATCGTGGCCACCCCCCTGTCCGGACTGGACGGATCCGGCCGGCCCGACGTACTGCCCTGGGCCGGGGAACTGGACCGGCTGCTGTGCGCGAGCGCACGGGCCACCGCCCTGTCCGGGCGGTTCCTGTTCGCCTTCGACGACGGCCGCGGGGACGTCGCCGCGCTGGGCCCCGACATCACCGTGCTCGCCCGGCCCGGCGGCCGGGCCCTGCTCCGCCTCGGCCGCGCCGCTGACGCGGTGGAACTGGCCGCGGCCGACGCACCCCGGGCGGCGCTGCTCGCCGCCCTCCACTTCCTCGACACCGCCGAAGCGGCCGGCAACCGCGCCTGGCGGGTCTCCGAGCTGCCCCCCGAACACGCCCTGCGTGCTGACGCGTTCGTACTGCGGCTCGCCGCCGCCGGTATCGGGGCGAGCCGTACGGCCGACCCCGTCTGGCCGTACGCCGCCCCGCCCCGCCCCGGGCGGACCGGCGCCGGCGACCGGGCCGCGCTGTGCGTTCTGCCCCCGCTCGGGCGTCTGACCACCGCTCAGTGGCGGGAGCTGGTCCAGGTCGCCGACCGGGGCGGACGCAGCCTGCGGATCACCCCCTGGCGCAGCATCGTCCTGCCCGACGCCCTGCCCGGCGCCTCGCCCGACGTCCTCCCCGGCGCCCCGCTCGAAGGGCCCCCGGACGGGCCCGGCTCCGCCCGGTCGCTGCTGGAGAGCGCCGGCCTGGTGGTGAGCCCCGGCAGCCCCTGGGAGACCGTCACCGCCTGTACCGGAAGGCCCGGTTGCGCCAAGTCCCTCGCCGACGTCCGCGCCGACGCGCGGAGCGTGGTGGAGCAGACCCGCGGTACCCGCCCCGTCCACTGGTCCGGCTGCGAACGGCGCTGCGGACATCCCCGCGGGACCGCCTGGGTCGACGTGGTCGCCACCCCCTCCGGGTACGACGTGGCCACCGAGGACAGCGCCCCGCAGCACGGCGTCCACCTCTCCGCACTTCCCGCGGCCCTCGCGGCCGCACGCCGCACCACCTCCCACGACGCAGCGAAGAAATGAGCGAGTACACAGTGTTCGAGTACGAGAAGGACGGCGCGGCCATCTACCGCCAGTCCTTTGCCACGATCCGCGCCGAGGCGGACCTCTCCGGGCTGCCCGCCTCCGTCGCCCAGGTCGCGGTGCGCATGATTCACGCCTGCGGAATGACCGACCTGCCCCAGGACCTCGGCTACACCCCGGACGTCGTGCTGCGGGCACGCGCCGCGCTGCACGCCGGCGCACCGATCCTCTGCGACGTGCAGATGGTCGCCAGCGGGGTGACCCGCAAGCGGCTGCCCGCCGACAACGAGGTGATCTGCACCCTCTCCGACCCGGCCGTCCCCGCGCTCGCCGCCAAGATGGGCACCACGCGCAGCGCCGCCGCCCTCGAAGTGTGGCGTGACCGGGGCCTGCTGGAGGGCTCCGTGATCGCCGTCGGCAATGCGCCGACCGCGCTGTTCCGGCTGCTGGAGATGATCGAGGAGGGCGCCCCGCGCCCGGCCGCCGTCATCGGCGTGCCCGTCGGCTTCATCGGCGCCGCCGAGTCCAAGGACGCGCTCGCCGAACACCCCTCCGCCCTCGACCACTTGATCGTACGGGGCCGGCGCGGCGGCAGCGCCATCGCGGCCGCCGCCGTCAACGCGATTGCGAGCGAGGAAGAATGAGCTACACCACCCCGGGCCGCCTGTACGGGGTCGGGCTCGGTCCCGGCGACCCGAACCTGATGACGCTGCGCGCGGTCCAGGTGATCGCCGAGGCGGACGTCATCGCCTACCACAGTGCCCGCCACGGCCGTTCGATCGCCCGTTCCATCGCCGCCCGGCACCTGCGCGCCGACCACGTCGAGGAACCGCTGGTCTACCCGGTCACCACCGAGACCACCGACCACCCCGGCGGCTACCAGGGCGCGATGGAGGAGTTCTACGAGGCCTCCGCGGCCCGTCTCGCCGCGCACCTGGACGCCGGGCGCACCGTCGCGGTGCTCGCCGAGGGCGACCCCCTCTTCTACGGCTCGTACATGCACATGCACAAGCGGCTCGCCGACCGGTACGAGGCCGAGGTGATCCCCGGCGTGACCTCGGTCAGCGCCGCCGCGGCCCGGCTCGGCACCCCTCTCGTGGAGGGCGAGGAGGTGCTGACGATCCTGCCCGGCACCCTGCCGGAAGAGGAGCTCACCGCCCGGCTCGCCGCCACCGACTCGGCGGTCGTGATGAAGCTCGGCCGCACCTTCCCCGCGGTGCGGCGGGCGATGGAGGGCAGCGGCCGGCTCGCCGAGGCCCGCTACGTCGAGCGCGCGACCATGGAGGGGGAGCGGACCGGCGTCCTCGCGGACACCGACCCGGACACCGTTCCGTACTTCGCCGTCGCCGTCGTGCCCAGCCGGATCGGCAACCCCGGCAGCGTGCCGTCCGGGCCCGGCGAGGTCGCCGTGGTCGGCACCGGACCGGCCGGGCCGCTGTGGCTCACCCCCGAGACCCGGCGGGCCCTCGCCGACGCGGAGGTCCTCGTCGGCTACACCACCTACCTCGACCGCGTCCCCGCGAAGCCGGGCCAGATCCGGCACGGCTCCGACAACAAGGTGGAGTCGGAGCGCGCCGAGTTCGCCCTCGACCTCGCCCGCCGCGGCAAGCGGGTGGCCGTGGTCTCCGGCGGCGACCCGGGCGTCTTCGCCATGGCCACCGCCGTCCTGGAGGTCGCCGGGCAGCCCGAGTACAAGGACGTGCCCGTACGGGTCCTGCCGGGCGTGACCGCCGCCAACGCGGCGGCCGCCGCAGCCGGAGCCCCCCTCGGCCACGACTACGCCACCATCTCCCTGTCGGACCGGCTCAAGCCGTGGGAGGTCATCGCGCAGCGGCTGCGCGCCGCGGCGGCGGCGGACCTGGTCCTCGCCCTCTACAACCCCGGCTCGCGCAGCCGGACCTGGCAGGTCGCCCAGGCCCGCGAACTCCTGCTGGAGCTGCGCGCCCCGCACACCCCGGTGGTCGTCGCACGGGACGTGGGCGGGCCGGAACAGTCGGTGCGCATCGTCACGCTCGCCGAACTGGAGCCGTCCGAGGTGGACATGCGCACGATCCTGCTGATCGGGTCCTCGCAGACCCAGGTCACGCAGCGGCCCGACGGGTCGAGGGTGACCTGGACCCCGCGCCGTTACCCCTGACCGGCCGGTGTGGACGTGGGGGCCCGGGGCGGTGATCCGCCCCGGGCCCTTGCCGTACCGCCCAGGGACCCGTTGCCGTACCGCCCCGGCCTCAGTGCCGGGCCGGGCCGCCCAGCCACCGGAGCACGGCCGACGGCGTTGCCGCCTCGGGTACGCCCTGCGGTACCGCCGGACGGCGTACGACGAGCACCGGGATCCCGGCCTCGCGGGCGGCGGTGAGCTTCGGCGCGGTCGCCGAGCCGCCGCTGTCCTTGGTGACCAGCACGTCGATCCGGTGGCGTGCGAGCAGCGCCCGCTCGTCCTCCAGGGTGAACGGGCCTCGGGCGAGCAGGACTTCCAGGCGCGGCGGCACCTGCCCGTCCGGCGGGTCCACCGAACGCACCAGGAACCAGGTGTCGGTGAGGTGCGCGAAGGTGTGCAGCCCCATCCGGCCGGTGGTCAGGAAAGCCCGGCCGCCGAGGCCGGGCAGCAGCTCGGCGGCCTGCGCGAGGGAGTCCGCGAAGGTCCAGGAGTCGCCCGGGCCCGGCGTCCAGCCGGGGCGGCGCAGCGCGAGCAGCGGGACTCCCGAAAGGGCCGCCGCCTCGGCCGCGTTGAAACTCATCCGCTCCGCGAACGGGTGCGTGGCGTCGACGACGTGCGTGACGCCGTGGGCGAGGAGCCAGCCGGCCAGCCCGGCCGGCCCGCCGAAGCCGCCGATGCGGGTCTCGCCCGGCGGGAGCACGGGCGCGCTGACCCGTCCCGCGAGCGAGGTCGTCACCCGGTACGAGGAGTCCTGCGCCAGCGCCTCCGCCAGGCGCCGGGCCTCCGTCGTACCGCCCAGGATCAGGACGTGCGGCCCCGATCCCGGTTCAGCGGACGTGCCCGGTTCGGCGGACCTGCCCGGTTCAGCAGACATGCCGGTCGCGCTCGGGCGAGTACAGGTGGCTGTCGCGGAACTGCTCGGCGCCGAGGGTGCGGCCCACCACGATCACCGCCGTGCGCACCAGGCCCGCCGCCTTCACCTGGGCGGCGATGTCCGCCAGCGTGCCGCGCAGGATCAGCTCGTCGGGGCGGCTGGCCATCGCCACCACCGCCACCGGGCACTCGGCCCCGTAGCGCGGCAGCAGTTCGTCGACGACCCGGTCCACGTACCGGGTGGCCAGGTGCAGCACGAGCAGCGCGCCGCTGCGGCCCAGGGTGGCCAGGTCCTCGCCGGGCGGCATGGGGGTGGCCTGCTGGGCGATCCGGGTCAGGATCACGGTCTGGCCGACGGTGGGGACCGTGAGTTCCCGCTTCAGCGCGGCCGCCGCCGCCGCGAACGCCGGGACGCCGGGCACCACCTCGTACGGGATGCCGGCCGCGTCGAGCCGCCGCATCTGCTCCGCGACCGCGCTGAAGATCGACGGGTCGCCCGAGTGGAGGCGCGCCACGTCCTCGCCCGCCGCGTGGGCCCGTACGCACTCGGCGATGATCTCGTCGAGGTTGAGCTGCGAGGTGTCGACCAGGCGGGCGTCCGGCGGGCACTCGGCCAGCAGTTCGCGCGGGACCAGGCTGCCCGCGTACAGGCAGACCGGGGCGGCGGCCAGCGTCCGGGCACCGCGCACCGTGATCAGGTCGGCGGCGCCGGGGCCCGCACCGATGAAGTACACGGTCATGTCGTCTGGTCCTTTTCGTTCTCTGCGGTCGCTTCGGTGAAGTCCTGTGTCCGCGGCCCGGGCTTGGTCACGGACCACTGCGTGACGGGCATCGCCTGCCGCCAGCCCGTGAAGCCGCCGACCGGCACCGCGTGCGCGACGGCGAGCTTGACCAGTTCACCGCCGTGGCGCCGGTAGCGGTCGGCGAGGACGGCCTCCGACTCCAGGGTCACGGTGTTGACCACCAGCCGCCCGCCCGGGGCCAGGGCCGCCCATGCCGCGTCCAGCAGGCCCGGGGCGGTCAGTCCGCCGCCGATGAACACGGCGTCGGGGGCGGGGAGTCCGGCGAGGGCCTCGGGTGCTGCGCCGGTGACCACCGTGAGGCCGGGTACGCCGAGCGCGGCCGCGTTACGGGCGATGCGCGCCGCCCGCCCCGGGACGCGCTCCACCGCCACCGCCCGGCAGGTGGGGTGGGTGCGCATCCACTCGATGCCGATGGAGCCGGAGCCGCCGCCGATGTCCCACAGGAGTTCCCCGGGGGCGGGGGCCAGGGCGCACAGGGTCGTGGCGCGGACATGACGCTTGGTGAGCTGGCCGTCGTGCTCGTAGGCGGTGTCGGGCAGGCCGGGCGTCGCGCCGAGCCGCGGCAGGGGGGTGGCGGGGTCGCGGCGGCAGTCCACGGCCACCACGTTGAGGGGGTCGCCGGGGGCGTGGTCCCAGCGGTCGGCCCGGCCCTCGTACGCGTCCTCGCGCTCGGAGCCGAGCTGTTCGAGCACCCGCATCCGGCTCGGCCCGAAGCCCCGCTCTCGGAGCAGAGCAGCGATCTCGTTCGGGGTCGCTGCTCCAGCACTGAGCACCAGCACCCGGCGCCCCTCGTACAGCGCGGCCACGAGCCGGGCCACCGGGCGCCCGACCACCGTGACCACCTCGGTCTCCTCCACCGGCCAGCCCAGCCGGGCGCAGGCGTACGACACCGACGAGGGGTGCGGGAGGACCAGCAGGGCGTCCGGGCCGAGCTCCTGCGCGAGGGCGCGCCCGATCCCGTAGAACATGGGGTCGCCGCTGGCCAGGACCGCGATCCGGCGCCCCGCATGCTCCGCCATCAGCTTGGGTACGGCCGGCCGCAGCGGGCTCGGCCACGCCACCCGCTCACCGGCGCAGTCCCCGGCGGGCAGCAGGTCCAGCTGCCGGGGCCCGCCGATCAGCACCTCGGCCGAGGCCAGCGCGGTCCGCGCGGCGGTGGTGAGCCCGGCCCAGCCGTCAGCGCCGAGGCCGACGACCGTCACAGGCGGGGAGGGCGGTGCGGAGCTCACTGGGCGGTACCTCGGGAACGGGGAAGGGGCGGCTGAAGCGGGCGGACCCGCAGCCTACTGGCCGGTGAACCAGACCGCGGCTCCACCCCCGGACAGCGGTGGCCTACCCTCGGTAACCCGCCGACGCGAGGGAGCTGTCATGCCGGGCTGGAACGCCGGGAACATCCCCGATCTGAGCGGCCGCGCCGTCGTCGTCACCGGCGCCAACAGCGGCATCGGCTTCGTGACCGCCCGGGAGCTCGCCCGGCACGGGGCGGACGTGGTGCCGGCCTGCCGCAGCGCCGCCCGCGGCCGGGCCACCGCGCCCGGGGTCCGGCCCGACGCGTTCTTCGGTCCGCGGCTCGGCTGGCGCGGCGCACCCGCCCGCTCGTGGCGGGCGAAGTGGACCCTGGACGACGTGTCCGGCGAACGCCTCTGGGGGCCTCCGAGAAGCTCACCTCCGTCCCGTACCCACTGCTTTCGCGCTGATCGGCGAAGAACCGCCGCTTCGCCGGCCGCGCCGGGCGCCCTGCCGTGAACCCGTCCGCCCCCGGGTGCCCCAAGGCGCCCCGGCGGGCACCTGAACTGCGCCGCGGCGGCCCCGGGACACTCGCTGCCATGGACGACGACATGGACAACCACCCAGCAGGCCACGATCACGCGGTGGTCCTCGGCGCCGGCCTGGCCGGGCTGCTGGCCGCCCGGGTGCTCGCGCAGCGGTTCGCCCGCGTGACCGTGGTGGAACGGGACGAACTCCCCGCCGCCGGGCCCGCCTTCCGGCCCGGTGTTCCGCAGTCGCGGCACGCCCACGTGCTGTGGTCGCGCGGCCTGGACGTGATGGAGGCGCTGCTGCCCGGCATCACCCGCGCGTTACTGGCGGGCGGTGCCGCCCTGCTCGAATCCCCGCGGGACTTCCTCTGGCTGAGCACGGCGGACTGGTTCGGGCCGGTGCCGGGGGCGCGCATCCTGCTGGCCGGCCGCGAGCTGCTCGACTGGACGGTACGCCAGGAAGTGCTGCGCGACGGCCGCATCGAGGTCCGCTCCGGCTGCGCGGCCACCGGACTGCGCGCCGGACCGGACGGCCGTACGGTGACCGGCGTGGAGCTGCGCGACGGCGGCCCGCTGGCCGCGAGCCTCGTGGTCGACGCGACGGGGCGCACCTCCCGGGCCCCGGCCTGGCTCGCGGCCCTCGGCCACCCGGCCCCCGCGGTCACGCGCTACGACTCCCACCTCGGCTACTCCAGCCGCTTCTACGAGATCCCGCCGGACCCCGCCCGCCGCTGGCAGGGGATGTACGTACAGGGCCGGCCGGACAGCCCCCGCGGGGGAGTGCTGGTCCCCCTGGAGGGCGGCCGCTGGCTGGTCACCCTCATCGGCAACGGGGAGCACGCCCCGCCCACCGGGGACGAGGATTTCCTCGACTTCGCGCGCAGCCTGCGCAGCCCCGCCCTGTACGACGCCATCCGCGACGCCAAGCCGCTGTCCGCGCCCACCGGCTTCCGCAGCACCGCCAACGAATGGCGCCACTACGAGCGGCTGGAACGCTGGCCGACCGGATTCGTCGTCCTCGGTGACGCCGCATGCCGCTTCAACCCGGTGTACGGGCACGGGATGACGGTGGCCGCCCTCGCGGCGGACGCCCTCGACCGGGCGATGGGTACGCTCTCCGCCCGGGACCTCCCCGGGGCCGCGCGCCGGATCCAGCGCAGTACCGCCGCCGTGGCCGCCGTGCCCTGGCAGATCGCCACCAGCGAGGACATGCGGTACCCGGAGACGGAGGGGCCGCCGCCCGACCGGGTGGCCAGGGCGCTGCAGGCCTACATGTCCCGGGTGATCGTGGGTGCCAATGCAGATCCGGCGATCTCCCGCCGGTTCTTCGGGGTGCTGTCGCTGTCGACGTCCCCGAACACCCTGCTGAGTCCGGGCACGGTGGTCCGGGTCCTGTCCAAGTGGCGGCTCCCGACCAGCCCGGCGACCACCGACTACCCCGCCCACCACGTGCCGCCCGCGGGCTAGCGCACCGCCGGCAGGTCAGGGGGCCGTCGGCGGGCCGTCCGCGGCCCGTTCGTACAGGCCGCGGACGGCGTCACCGAAGCGGCTGCTGTACGAGGTCCGTTCGTCACCGCCGCCGTCGCGACCGCCGATCACCCCGATCAGGGTGTGCCCGCCGGTCAGCACAGGACCACCGCTCGTGCCGTCGGGTACGTCCGCGCAATCCAGCCGCAGCTGCGTGGGCCCCGCGGCGCGGGCGGTGTTGGAGCAGTCCACCGGATACTCGGCGGTGTTCGGGTAGCCCACGACCCGCGCGGGCGCCGGGAGCCCGGTCCCGAAGCGGATCGTCTGCGCCCCGGTGGTGTCCTCCAGGCGCTCGCCGGGGTGGCCGGGACGGCGCATCCGGAGGAAGGCCACGTCCAGGTCCGGGTCCTGGTCCTCGCTCCACCGGGGGTGCACGTCGATCCGGGTGGGCACCCAGATGCCGTACGGGGCCGTACCGTCCCGGTAGCCCGGCGCGAAGGCCAGGTTGGTGCGGAACCCGAGCCCGCGCCGGTACACGCAGTGGGCGGCGGTGGCGATGAGGTCGCCGCCGGGGGAGTGGACCACGCTCGCCGAGCAGTGGTGGTCGGGGTCCCCGTCGTCGCCGGGGGAGAACAGCGCCCCGATCGCGGGCTCGGCGGGCGCGGGCCGGGCCACCAGCGGCTCGGAGGGCCGCCAGGGGGTGCCGTCCGGCGCCGCGGGCGCCGTGCGCACCGCCCCTTCGCCTGCCGCCCCTTCGGGTACCGCCGCGTCCAGGACGGCCGAGGCGGTACGGTCGGCGAGGCCCGGGTCCTGGACGTAGCTCCCCTCCGCCCGGTTCCCGCCGTCCGTGTACGCCGCGAGGGCGCGCAGCTCCCACAGGCATGCGGAGCCCCCGATCAGCAGGGCGCAGCCGAGGGCGGCGAGTACGGCGATGCGTACGGTCCGCCGGTGGACCTTGGTGACCATGTGCCGCTCCTGCCTGTGTGCTGCCCGTTCGACAACGGGGCGGGCGGGGCCGCCGGTTCCGGAGTCGGAATGTGTCCGTGCTCACAGCCGGTCCGCCGGTCATCCGCCGCCCTTCCGGCGACCGGCGCCGACCGGCGCCGGCCGCGCCGGCCGGGGTCCGTGTGGAGCGGACGATGGCCGGATTGCGCCGTACATCAACTTACTTGTCACCCTTGCCAGTTGAGGCCGGGATCCCAACAATGCGCATGACAACCGGAGGATCTTCGGTTGCATCGTCATCAGAGGGGAACCCCCACATGAAGAAGCCTCTCGTCGGCGCCTTGCTGTCGCTGTTCCTGATGGGAGCGGCGGCGGCCCCGGCCGTGGCCTCGGCGCCGCCCTCGGACAAGGCTGCGGCAGCCGTCACCGTCAACTTCGCCGGGACGGTCGCGCTGAGCAACTGCTCCGGCTCCGTCGTCCGCACCCCCACCTCCCAGCCGAGCGACCCGGCGCTCGTCCTCTCCAACGGGCACTGCCTGGAGACGGGCTTCCCGGGACCCGGCGAGGTGGTCAAGGACCGGGCGTCCTCGCGCTCCTTCACGCTGCTGAACGCGGCGGGCTCGCGGGTCGCCACGCTGCGGGCGAGCAAGATCGCGTACGCGACGATGACGGACACGGACATCTCCGTCTACCAGCTGACCAAGACGTACGCTCAGATCCAGAGCCAGTACGGCATCGGCGCGCTCACCCTGAACGACGCCCACCCCGTACAGGGCACCGCCATCAAGGTCGTGTCCGGATACTGGAAGCGGATCTACAGCTGCAACATCGACGGCTTCGCCTACCGCCTCAAGGAGGGCGACTGGACCTGGAAGGACTCGGTCCGCTACACCTCCTCCTGCAACACCATCGGCGGTACCTCGGGCTCGCCGGTGATCGACACCACGACCGGCAAGGTCGTCGCCGTGAACAACACGGGAAATGAGGACGGCCAGCGCTGCACGGAGAACAACCCGTGCGAGGTGGACGCGAACGGCAACGTGACCGTCCGCCAGGGCATCAACTACGCCCAGGAGACGTACACCATCGTGGCCTGCATCGGCGCCGGCAACGTCTTCGACCTGAACCGCCCCGGCTGCACCCTCCCCAAGCCGTAACCCGTCCGCCGCCCGCGGGCGCACCGTACGGGGCGGGCAACCCGCCCGCCCCGGCCGGTGCACGGCGGCGGCGCCCCGTACGGCCGTCCGGGTGGTGGCAGGAGCCCGACCCGGCGGGGCCGGGCCGCGCCGCAGCACGCCTGCCGGCGGCACGGCCGGGGCCCGGGGCGCCGGGTACCTCCTTCGGCCGTCATCCGGCCGGGCGCGCCGGGGATGTCTTCCGGGGCGCGGCTCGCCAGTCTGCGAGTGACGACCCGGTCGAGGTCACGTACTCGAACACGCCCGTCCAGGGCTGCCACAGGATCGGACTGCCGCGGGGTGCGGCCCACGTGGAGAACCACACGCTGGTGGACGTCACCTGTACCGGACGCCGGACTGCAGGAAGTTCGACCGGGCCGACGGGGTGTACATCCCCACCAACTCCTCGAACGCGACGGCTCCGGACAGCCTGCCCCGGCGCAGTTTCAGCGTCGTCCACTGAACCGCCCCGGGACCGGTCCGGGAGCCGGCCGGGTACGGGCGGGGCGGCGGTCAGGCGGCAGCCGAGGGGGCGGCCGGCGCCTGCTGCTCCTCCAGCCGCCGGACGCGTTCGGCGTCCGAGGTGCGGGGGCAGGTGAGGCAGGCGTTGCCGGGGCGGACGGTGTAGTACAGGCAGCATCCGAGCCGGGTGCGGGTCGGGTGGCTGCGGCCATCGGTGCCCGGCAGGCTGCGGAAGGCGGCGGCGCCGGGGAACGGCGGGGTGTCGCCGGGCAGCACCCGGTCGGCCGCCCGGACGGCGCGCTCCTCCTCGCCGAGCATGCGGCCCAGGTACCAGAGGCCGGAGGCCAGTTCGTCGGTGACCATGCCCCACAAGGCGCGCGGGCCGCGCCGCAGCGCGCTCCCGAGGGCATCGAGGACCGGGGTGGCGTGTGCGGCGACGACGGCCCGCAGCTCGGCCCGCAGCTCGTCCTCCCCGGCGAGGACCCGGGCGCCGGGCAGGCCGGCCGTCGGGTCGCCGGGCAGGCCGGCCGCCGGGTCGCCGGGCAGGCAGGCGAAGTCGCCGGGGTGCAGGGCCAGGTCGCCCGTCCGCGCGTCCATCCAGATGTCCTCGGGCCGGATCCGGGGCACTCTGCGGTCCAGGTACCAGGGTCCGCTGACCAGGAGGCAGACCGACCACAGGTAGTGGTGCAGCAGTCGGGCGGCCGCCACGTGTCCGCGGGGGACGCAGTCGTACCCGGCCTGAATGCGGGCCGACTCTCCGGCGATCAGCTGCTCCTGGTGGCGGTCGAAGGCGGCCGCACTGATCCAGTCACGCCCGTCCGCCGGTGGCCGTGCCGAGGGGGTCAGCTCGAAGCGCAGGCTCGGGGACCCGCTTGCGAGACGCCGGTAGGTCCAGCCCAGCACATCGACGGTGCGGGGCCGGACCGGCTGCGTCTCGGACATGGAGGCTCCCCACTTCGGCAGACAACATCGACTAAGGTGAGGCTCACCTTATAACCACTGTAGGGTGATCCTGCACGCCGACTTGCCGATGTGGCGTGGGACTTGACGAATTTAGGTAAGCCTACCCTAATATTGCGTCTTGTGTTGAAACTCGATCTGCCGGCTTCCGCAGCCCCTGGGGCGCAGCGGTCCCCGGCGGTACGGCGGCTGCTGCTGCTGGCCGCGGGGACGGGTGCGCTGGTGCTGTGCGCAGCCATGAGCCTCGCCCTCGGAACGCGTCCGATCCCGCTGCCCACGGTGCTCGACGCACTGCTCGGCGACGGGCACGGCGGCGACGCCGACGTGGTGACGGGGCTTCGGGTTCCGCGCACGCTCATCGGCCTGGTGGTCGGCGGGGCCCTCGGGGTGGCCGGAGCCGTCGCCCAGGGCGTCACCCGCAACCCCCTCGCCTCGCCCGTCACGCTCGGCATCAATGCCGGAGCCGGCTTCGCCGTGGTCACCGCCATCTTCACGCTGGGGCTCGACCGGCCGATCGAGTACCTCTGGTTCGCCTTCGCCGGAGCGGCGGCCGCCGCCGTCGCCGCGTTCGCGATGTCCCGCCGGGGCGGTGATCTCGACCCGGTCCGCCTCGCCCTGAGCGGCACCGTCCTGACCGTGGTGCTGACCTCCTGGACCTCGGCGCTGATGCTCGCCAGCCACCGCACGCTGGACGAGGCGCGGTTCTGGCTGGCCGGTTCGATCGGCGGGCGGAACCTGGAGGTCCTCACTCCGGTACTGCCCTTCGTGGCGCTGGGCCTGCTGGCCTCCTTCGCCATCTCCCCGGCTCTCAACACGCTTGCCCTCGGCGACGAGACGGCCCAGTCGCTCGGTGTGCCGGTGTCCCGGATCCGGCTGACCGGCACCGTCGCCGTGGTGCTGCTGGCCGGCTGCGCCGTGGCGGTTGCCGGTCCGGTCGCCTTCATCGGCCTGGCCGCCCCGCACCTGGTCCGCCCCCTGCTCGGCGGCGACCACCGCTGGCTGGTTCCCGGCTGCCTGATCGCCGGTCCCGTCCTGCTGCTCGCCGCCGATGTGCTCGGGCGGGTGGCCGCCCGCCCCTCCGAGATCGAGGTCGGCATCGTGACGGCCTTCCTCGGCGCGCCGCTGCTCGCCGTACTGGCCCGGAAGGTCGCCCGATGACCGTCGCCCTCACCGCCCCCGAGGCGGCGCCGGCCCCCGCCCGCCGCAGTGCCCGGACCCGGGCCCGGGTCCGTACGCTGGCCTGGTGCGCGGTCTCGGCCGCACTGCTGCTGTGGCTGACCGGCATCGCGCTGGGAACCGGCCAGGTGAAGATGTCCGTCGGGGAGGCGCTGCGTGCGCTGGCCGGCCTGGGGGACTCCGGCAACGTGCTGGTCGTACGCCAGTTCCGCGCGCCCCGGGTGGTCTCCGCACTGATCGCCGGCGCCGGTCTCGCCGTGGCGGGCTCGATGCTGCAGCGGCTGTTCCGCAACCCGCTGGCCTCCCCGGACACCATCGGCGTCACCGGCGGCGCCTCCTTCGGCGCGACCCTGATGCTGGCCACCGGGGCCTCGCAGACGATGATCCCCCTCGCCGCGCTGGGCGGCGGGCTGCTCGCCGCGATCCTGCTCGGCGGCTTCGCCTGGCGCTCCCGGATGGCAGTGACCCGGCTGGTCCTGGTCGGCCTGGCGGTGCAGCAGGGCCTGGCCGCGGCGGTCAACCTGATGATCGTGCGCTTCCCCGCCGAACTCGCCACCTCCGCGATGCAGTGGACCACCGGCTCGCTGTACGGACGCAGCTGGCCCGAGGTCTGGGCGGCCGGCGGCGCGATCGCGCTGACCGCAACGGGCGCCTTCCTGATGAACCGCCGGGTCTCCGTACTCGACCTCGGCGACGACTCCGCCGGAGGTCTCGGCCTGCGCCCGAACCGGGACAGGCTCTGGCTGCTCCTGCTCACCATCGCCCTCGCCTCGCTGGCCGCCGCGCTCACCGGCCCGGTCGCCTTCGTCGCACTCGCCGTACCGCACCTGGTACGCCTGCTGGCCGGCCCGCCCACCGTGGCGACCCTGGCGCTGACCGCGCTGGTCGGCTCCGTCCTGCTGCTCTCCTCCGACCTCCTCGTCCTGCACGTACTGCCCGTCCACGGCCTGCCGGTCGGCTCCGTCACCGCGACCCTCGGCGCGCCGTGGCTGCTGTGGCTGATGATCCGACAGGGCCGGCTTCCCCAGAGGAACGACTCATGACCGCCAACCAGCTGGCCACCCAGAACCTGACCTTGCGTTACGGCAGCCGGGAGATCATCGGCGGCCTCGACCTGACCCTCCCCGCCAACGCGGTGACGGCGATCGTCGGCCCGAACGCGTGCGGCAAGTCCACCCTGCTGCGCGGCCTGGTCCGGCTCCTCGACCCCGCCTCCGGTACGGTCACCCTGGACGGGGCCGACGTCCACCGCATGCCCGCCCGGGCCCTGGCCCGCCGGATGGGACTGCTGCCCCAGCAGCCCGTCACCCCCGAGGCCATCACCGTCGAATCGCTGGTCAGACTCGGCCGCTTTCCCCACCAGCGGATGCTGACCCCCTGGTCGAAGGCCGACCAGGCTGCGGTCGAGGAGGCGTTGGAGCGCACCGGCACCGCCGCACTGCGCGACCAGCCGGTCGACCAGCTGTCCGGCGGCCAGCGCCAACGCGCCTGGATCGCCCTCGCGCTGGCCCAGGACACCGAACTGCTGCTGCTCGACGAGCCGACCACCTTCCTGGACCTGCGCCACCAACTCGACGTCCTGAACCTGGTCTCCGACCTGCACGCCGAAGCCGGCCGCACGGTGGTGATGGTGCTGCACGACCTGGGCCAGGCCGCCCGGTACGCCGACCACGTCGTGGTGCTGCACGCGGGCAGACTCGCCGCCGCCGGCCCGCCGACGGAGGTGCTGACCGCGGAACTGGTCGAATCCGTGTTCCAGGTGCCCTGCCAGGTGGTGCCCGATCCCGAGACCGGCACCCCGCTGGTCATCCCGCGCGCCCGCATCCCGGCCGAAGCCCGCAGCGCGCGGACCGCCACCGTCTGACCCGCCGCTTCCCGCTCCCACACCCTCCGGGCCCCACTCGACATCGGGGTCCCGGTGCCCCGCCCTGCCCGGAAACACAGAAAAGGAACCCCATGGCCCGCACCGCTCGTCCCCGCAGACTGCCCGTCGCCGTCCTCTCCCTCGCGCTCTCCAGCGCCCTGCTCACCGCCTGCGGCGGCAAGGACGGCGGCGACGGCGCGGAGCCCGCCGCCGGACAGAGCGCCGCCCCGGCGGCCGCCGGCTTCCCGCGCAGCGTCAAGCACGCTGCCGGCACGGCCGAGATCAAGACCCAGCCCAAGCGCGTGGTGGTCCTCGACAGCGGCGAGCTGGACGACGTCACCCTGCTCGGCATCACCCCGGTCGGCGCGGTCTCCCCGCACATGAAGACCGAGGGCGGCTTCCCGAACTACCTCAAGGACAAGATCAAGGACACCAAGGACGTCGGCCCGATGACGGAGCCGAACCTGGAGCTGATCGCCTCCCTGAAGCCGGACGTCATCCTCTCCTCGAAGGTCCGCCACGGGAAGGTCTTCGACAAGCTCAACGCCATCGCCCCGACCGTCCTCGCCGAGACCACCGGCCTGCCCTGGAAGGAGAACCTGGCCCTGTACGCCCAGGCCCTGGGCAAGGAGACCGAGGCGAAGAAGGCCCTGGACGACTACCAGGCCCGCGCCGCCAAGCTCGGCCAGGCCATCAAGGAGAAGAACTCCGGCACCGTCCCGACCGCTTCGGTCGTGCGCTTCGTGGCCGGTCCGACCCGCCTGTACCAGAAGGCCTCCTTCAGCGGCACCGTGCTCAAGGACGTCGGCCTCGCCCGTCCCGCCTCGCAGGACGTCGACGCGGCGATGCTCGACGTCAGCGCCGAGGAGATCAACAAGGCCGACGCCGACCTGGTCTTCGTGACCGTCGCCGACGACCCGACCAAGACCAAGCAGAGCGAGGTCCAGAGCACCGCGGTGTGGCAGGGCCTGAACGCCGTCAAGAACGGCAAGGTCTTCAACGTCCCGGACGAGACCTGGATGTCCGGCATCGGGGTCCAGGCCGCCGACCAGATGCTGATCGACATCGCCAAGGCCGCCGGCGTCGACGCCCCCAAGTAGCCCGACAGGGGGGCGGGCCGACGGAGCCCGCCCCCGCCGCACCACCGCCACCACCACAGGAGAGGACCGTCCCCCATGCGGCTGTACCTGCTCGCCCTCAACCCCACGGACTCCGTCACGGAGGGCTTCCTGCCGGCCGCCGCACAATTGGGCCTCGACGTCACCGTCCTCTCCGACGCGGCCGAACCCCACCGCCTCGCCTACGCCGGACTGCCCTGCGCGCCCGAGGTGCTGGAGTGCGACGTGCGGGACTTCCGCGAGGTCATCGGCCTCATCTCCCGCCACCACGCACCGGACGCCGTCTTCACCAACAGCGACCACCTCCAGACCCAGGCCGCCCTGGCCGCCGGGTACTTCGGGCTGCCCGCCAAGGACTGGAAGGCCGCGCTGCGTACCAAGAACAAGGCCGAGCTGCGCCGCCACCTGGCGGCCGCCGGGCTGGACGCGGTCTGGTCGGCCGAACTGGCCCCCGGCCAGGACCCGGCCGAGCTGGACGGGGCGGCCCTCCCCTTCCCCTGCATCGTCAAGCCCCGGGAGGGCGTGGCCAGCGAGGACGTGGCGCTGGCCGAGGACATGGGCGAACTGGTGCAGCTGTGCAAGGAGATCCGGCACCGCCGCGCCGACGCGGCCCTGGTGGTCGAGGAATACCTGGCCGGCGAGCTGTGCACGCTGGAAACCCTCGGCGACGGCAGCCGGCGCCACGTGCTCGGCGGCTTCCGGACCCGGCTCTCCGCCCCGCCCGGCTTCATCGAGGAGGTGATGGAATTCGCCCACGCGCACCCCCGGCCCGTGGTCGACCAGGTGCTCGCCCAGCTGGACGCACTCGGGGTCGGCTTCGGAGCCTGCCACACCGAGTTCACCGTCCAGGCCGACGGCCGGGCCCGCATCATCGAGGTGAACTACCGTGCCATAGGCGACCGGACCGACCTGGCGATGGCCCGGATCCTGGACATCCCCTACTTCGAGCACGTCCTGCGCACCCACCTCGGCGAGCCGCTCCCCGCCGACCTCGGCTCCCGGACCGACGTCCAGGCCCACAACCTGGCCGTCTGCGCCGACCGGGCCGGCACCCTGAGCGCCGCCCCCGAGGCGTGCGACCTGGTGATCGACGGCGTCGAACTCTCCTACCGCCCCCTGCGGGCCCTCGGCGAGCACCACCCGCACTACCGCACCAACCGCGACTACCTCGGC
The DNA here is from genome assembly GCF_040647115.1 of Streptomyces sp. NPDC044571. Taxonomy (NCBI): domain Bacteria; kingdom Bacillati; phylum Actinomycetota; class Actinomycetes; order Kitasatosporales; family Streptomycetaceae; genus Streptomyces; species Streptomyces sp. NPDC044571. The sequence continues at coordinate 212,872 of NZ_JBEZBN010000001.1, read as the reverse complement.
ATGATCTGGGCCCTCGGACCCGACCTCGACGAACTGCGCCGCGTCACCGCCGAGTTCGCCGCCGGCCACCAGTGGGTGATCACCCCGTGAGCGCCGAACAGCAGCTGACCCTGAGGGTGCTGTCCGCGCTGCTGCGCGAGGACGTGCTCGGGCTGCGCACCCGCAGCGTCCCCGTACACCGGCCGGACGGTCTGTGGCTGCGCCTCGGTCCGGACGGCAGCGCGCTGCTGCTGCCCGTCGCCGAGGAGGGCTTCCAGTGCGAGTACGCCGCGCGGCTGCCGCTGCTGGACGTGGACGGCGCCGTAATCAACACGCTGGACGGGGTCCTGGCCGCCGTGCGCGAGCGGGCCGAACCCCAGGACCGGGGCGGCCACGACGCCTTCGCCGAGGAATGCCGGCAGACCCTGGCCACCATGGAGCTGCACGACACGGCGCAGCCCGGGGTGCTGGCCGGCCTCGCGGCCCGCTACGGCAGCGACCCCGCCCACTGGGCCGGCCCGGGCGCCTCGCTCGCCCAGGACACCCTGGCCGCGTACCTGGACCACCCGGTGTACCCGACCGCGCGCGGTCGCTCGGGGCTCACGGCCGACGAACTCGCCCGCTACGCACCGGAGTTCCACCCGTCGTTCCGGCTCCACTGGTTCGCCGTCCCCCAGGGCGTACTGGACCTGCACGCCCTGGAGCCGCTGCCCGACTGGTGGCCCGGCCCCGAACTGATCGGCCTGCGCGAGCTGGCCGACAGCCATGTCACCGTACCCGTCCACCCGCTCACTGCCGAGGGTCCGCTGCGGGAGGTCCTGCGCGAAGCCGGCCTGGAGGGCACGGCCGTACCGGGCCCCACGCCCTACCTGGACGTCGTGCCCACGCTGTCGATGCGGACCGTGGCCGTCGCCCGGGACCCGCGCTGCCACCTGAAGCTGCCGCTGGCCACCGCCACCCTCGGCCTGCGCAACCGCCGCACCATCAAGGCGGGCGTCCTCCCCGACGGCGCCGCCGGCCAGCGCCTGCTGGAAACGGTCATCGGCCTGGAGCCGCGGTTCGCAGAGACGATTCTGCACGCTGACGAGCAGAGCTACGCCGAAGGCGGCCACGAACTGCTGGCCGTCCTGCTGCGCCGCTACCCCGAGGGCCTGGAGCATGCGGTGACCGTGCCACTGGCCTCGCTCGCGGCCGTCGCGCCCGGCGGGCGACTGGTCGTGGACCACCTCGCCGAGCGCTTCTACGACGGTGACCCGCTCGCCCTCTACGACGCGTTCCTGAGTCTGCTCCTCGACTGGCAGACCACCCTCTTCCGCTACGGCATCGCCCTGGAGTCGCACCAGCAGAACACCTCCCTGGTGCTCGACCGGGCCGGCGGCGCCACCCGGCTCCGGCTCCTCTACAAGGACAACGACGGCCTGCGGATCAACGGATCCCGCCTGGACGCCGCCCTGGGCGAGCTCGCTCCGCCGCCCAAGGAGTTCGACGACGCCCGGATCTTCTGCGACGGCGACCGCCCGCTCACCGACCTGTTCACCACCATCACCGGCCACCTGTGCGCGGCCTCGCTCGCCTTCGCCCTGTCCGACCGGGGCCGGATCCGGCTGGAGAGCTCCCTCGGCCTGCTGCGCGAGCGGCTGACCCGGGCCGTCGACGGCCTGGGCCCGGACGGCGCCGCGCTGCGCACCGACCTGCTGGACGCCGAGCGGCTCCCCGTCAAGGCCATGGTCACCGCGGGCACCCTGCTCAGCAAGGAGAGGTCCGGCGCGGCCGACATCAACAAGCACTACACCAGCGGTCCCAACTACCTGAAGAGGACGGGGGTTCCGGAATGACCACCGACACCCTGGCAGGCCCCGCGGTAACCCCGCGGCGCTCGGACGGCCTGGACCGCAGACAGGTGCACGCCATCGCCGCGTGCTACTTCGTCGCCTCCTTCGCCGCCCTCGGCCTGCCGCCCTACCTCACCGCGATCCTGCCCGCCCTCGGCGACCCGACGGGCAGCTGGGCCGGCGTGCTCTACATCGTGCCCACGGTGTTCAGCGCGCTGGGCGCACCGCTGTGGGGCCGGCTGGCCGACCGGTTCGGCCGCAAGCGGCTGCTGCTCCGCGCCCAACTCGGCCTCACCGTGTCGTTCCTGCTGGCGGGCGCCGCCCAGAGCCTGCCCGCCTTCACGGTCGCCCTCGTCCTGCAGGGCTTCCTCGGCGGCACCTTCGCCGCCACCAACTGCTACCTCGCCGCCGCCCTCGACGGACCCCGGCTGTCGAAGGCCCTCACCCTGATGCAGGGCAGTGCCCGGGCCTCACTGGTCGCCGCGCCGATCCTGGTCGGGGCGCTGACCCCGTGGATCTCCCCGCACCGCCAGTACCTGGTGATGGCGGTGCTCCCGCTGGCAGCCGCCGCACTGCTGGCCCTGCTGCCCGAGCCGGGCCGCCCCACGGCGCCCGTCGAGGCCGGTGACGCGCAGGCGCCCGCGCCGGCGGCGGGGCCGCTGCGCCTGCTCTACGCCTTCGAGTTCGTGTTCGTCTTCTCCACCATCATCTCCTTCCCGTATCTGATAGCCCTGGTCGAGGAACGGCTGCCCGGCATCTCCGGATTCGTCTCCGGACTCCTGTTCGCCCTGCCGCACCTGTGCTACCTGGTGTTCGCCGCCCGCGTGCACACCGCGTTCCTCGACCGCCCCCGGGCCGGCATCGCGCTGGGCTTCGCCTTCGTCGCCCTCGGCCTGGCCGGCCATGCCGTCGCCCACTCGCTGACCGCCTTCGTCCTGGTGCGCCTGCTGCTCGGAGCCGGGCTCACCCTCGGCCTGGTCTGCCTCTCGGTGCTCGCCGCCGAAGCCGCCAACGGCCGTGCGCCCGGACGGATGTTCGGCACCCTCGAATTCGTCTCCAAGGGCGGTGCGGTGGCCGCCGGCGCCGTCGCGGCCCTCGCCAACAGCACGCTCGGCTCCTCCGCGCCCGTGCTGATCGGCACCGCCGCCGCGCTGGCCACCGCACTCGGCGCCGCCGCGCTCGCCCTCTTCCCCCGTAGCCGTTGGAGTCATTGATGCCTCTGCCCGTACAGCCGCTGACCTCCCCCGCCGTCGGCCTGCCCGCCGCCGACCACGCCGTGGCGCACACGCTGCTCAACTGCCTGCTGCGCGAGGTGTCCGGCCCCGAGCACCAGAGCGCCGTCGTCGACGGCCGGCTGCTGATCCGCCTTCCCCGGCGCGGCGTGCTGCTCCGGGTCGCCCTGCGCCGCACCTCGCTGATCGGCGCGCACCGCTTCACCGGGCCGGTCTTCGAGGAACGCCCCGACGGCTGGGCCGAGTTGACCTGGCGGCGGCTGGCCGAGTACCTCGGTCAGGAGCTGACCCTGCGCAGCGGAGTCGGCAACGAGGAGTTCATCGAGCAGGTGGCCTCAAGCCACGAGGGCGTCGCCGGCGCCCTGTCCGGTCGCGGCGAGTCCGGTGCCGACCGCTACCTGGAGTCCGAGCAGGCCCTCCTGTTCGGGCACCGCTTCCACCCCGCCCCCAAGTCCCGCTCCGAAGACCGCACCGCGTGGGCCGCGTACGCGCCGGAGGCCCGCGCCTCCTTCCGGCTGCGCCACCTGGCGGTGCGCGCCGAACTGCTCGCCGAGGAGAGCCTCGACCCGGCCGTGACCGCGATGGTCGACGGTCTGCGCGAGGTCCCCGAGGGGTACCGGCTGCTGCCCGCACACCCCTGGCAGTACGAGCTGCTGCGCGACAACCCCGCCCTCCGGGCGGCCGTCGAGCGGGGCGACGTACTGGACCTGGGCCCCGGCGGCGACCCGTTCACCGCGACCGCCTCGGTACGCACCCTGTACGGCGCCGGCGCGTTCCTGAAGTTCAGCCTCAACGTCCGGATCACCAACTGCCTGCGCAAGAACGCCGCGTACGAGCTGACCGGGGCGGTCGCCCTGACCCGGCTGCTGGCACCGGCACTGGGCGAGCTGGCCCGGAGGTTCCCGGACGCGGCGATGCTGCGCGAGCCGGCCTTCCGCACGCTGGCCCTGCCCGGCCCCGACGGCAGCGCCGACCTCGCCCTGTTCGAAGGCTTCGGGCTGATCGTCCGCGACGGCCTGGCCGGCATCCTGCGGCCGGGCGTCACCCCGCTGCTGGCGGCGGCCGTGGCCGACGAGTACCCGACCAGCTCGGCCCACATCTCCCGGCTGCTCGACGGCGCCGAACCGCAGGAGGCCCTGCGCTGGTGGGCGGCCTACCTGCGGCTGCTGCTGCCGCCCGTGCTCGCCGCGTACTTCGACCACGGCGTGGTCCTGGAGCCGCACCTGCAGAACGTACTGATCGGCGTGGACGGCGACGGGCACCCGGCCCAGGTCCTCTTCCGCGACCTGGAGGGCACCAAGATCGTTCCGGAGCAGAACGCGGCGCTGCTGGCGCAGCTGCCCCCCGAGGTCGCCGGGCCGATGGCCTACGACCCGCAGCGCGGCTGGGACCGGGTGGTCTACTGCCTCCTCGTCAACCACGTCTCCGAGCTGCTCGCGGCGCTGGCCGACCAGTACCCGGAGCTGGAGGGCGCCCTCTGGGAGGGCGTCCGCTCCGCCCTGCAGTCCTATGCCGACGAGCACGGCTGCCCGCCCCGGCTGAGCGCCCTGCTCGCCGGCGTGCCGCTCCCCGCCAAGGCCAACCTGCTGACCCGCTGGGAACGCAAGGCCGACCGTGCGGCCGACTACGTGCGCCTGCCGTCCCCGATCGCCGAGTCCGTGCTGGCCGAAGCCGCCCGCCCCTCCGTCTGGAGCACCCGATGACCGTCACCCCCCTGGTGCGCGACCACGTGGCCGCGCTCGCACCGGACGCCCTGCCGGCGTACGTCTACGACCTGGACGTGCTGCGCACGCACGCGGCGGCCGTCCGCGCGGCGCTGCCCGACCGCGTCGAGCTGTACTACGCGGCCAAGGCCAATCCGGAGCCGGCGGTGCTGGCCGCGCTGCGCGGGTCGGTCGACGGCTACGAGGTCTCCAGCGGAGGAGAGCTGGCGCACGTCCGCCGGGCCGTGCCCGACGCGCCGCTGGCCTTCGGCGGCCCGGGCAAGACCCCGGCCGAGATCGCGGAGGCCGTCAGCCTCGGGGTGCACCGCTGGCACGTGGAAGGCGTACAGGAACTGCACCGGCTGGCCGAGGTGCTGGCGACCACACCGCAGGCTCCGGTCGACGTCATGCTGCGGGTCAACCTGCCGGTCGCCTCGGGCCAACTGGACACGGTCGCCCTCGCGATGGGCGGCCGGCCCACCCCGTTCGGCATGGATCCGGACGGCGCCGAGGAATGCCTGCACCTGCTGACGGGCCCGCTCGGCCGCCGGCTGCGGCTGCGCGGCATCCACGCGCACCTGGCCAGCGGCCTGGACGCCGACGCCCAGTTGGCGGTGGCGGAGCAGATCACCCACTGGTCCGCGGAGCTCGCCGACCGCCACGCCCTCACCTTCGACGAGGTCAACATCGGCGGCGGCATGGCCGTCGACTACGCGGACCCGGCCGCCCGCTTCGACTGGACGGCGTTCGGGACCGGCCTGGAGAAGCTGCTCGACCGCCACCCGGGCCTGACGCTGCGCATCGAACCCGGCCGGGCCCTCACCGCGTACTGCGGCTGGTACGCCACCGAGGTGCTCGACGTGAAGCAGAGCCACGGCGAGGACTTCGCGGTGGTCCGCGGCGGCACCCACCACCTGCGCACCCCCGCCACCCGCGGCCACGACCAGCCCTTCACGGTGCTGCCCGTCGCCCCGTGGCCGCACCCCTGGCCCCGCCCCGCCACCACCACGGGCCGCGCCACCCTGGCCGGACAGCTGTGCACCCCGAAGGACGTCCTCGCCCACCGGCAACCGGTGGAAACCCTGCGCGCCGCCGACCGGGTGGTCTTCGCCCTCGCCGGCGCCTACGCCTGGAACATCTCCCACCACGAGTTCCTGATGCACCCCCGCCCGGGCTTCCACTTCCTCACAACCGAAACCCCCTGACGCCCACGGACCCGCCCGCCGGCCGCTCGGCGCCGCCCCTGCGCGAGCCGCCTGCGAACCCCTGGGATCCGCCGCCCCAGGATGCGGCAGCCGGCCGCGGGGTGCTACCGGCCTGCGGGGGACCGGGCACGGACTGCTCGGCGAGCGGGTCCGTCCTGTCGGCCGGTGTCCTGTGCGGTCTGCGACGTCGTCAGCGGTGGCGCTCGCCGCGGCCGCCGGGGAAGCCGCCGAGAGCGCTCGGCTCGCGCCCGCCCCGGGACCGTCGCCGCCGACCGGAAGCCGACGCGGCCGGCCGCCCCCCTTCGCCCGCGCCCGCCGGTGACGCACGGCCGTACCCGCGGGCCGACGCCCTCGCCGTCCCACCGGCCACCTTCCCCACCGGTCGACACTGGCCCCGGCTTCCCGGACAAGCGCGCAGCGCGGGCCTCCGGGGGCCCCATTCGCCGTCAGGGAGAACGTATTGCTGCAGGACGAGAATTGTCCTGCGTTCAACAACGGAAGTTGGGCCAGGCTCAGATGTAGCTCAAAACTTGACGCGATTCCGACTGGCTACGATGATCTTCGACCAGGACGGGGGAATCAATGGGCGTTGCATAGGTGGTGCGCATCGTGGATCCGCGGTGGGCGACGGGGGATCAACACTTCACAACGGCCAGGGCGCCGCTGTCCGGCGCCCGAAGGAACAACGGGGTGGTTTCATGACGGGCGCAGATGACCGCAGTCAACTGGCAGGACTGGAATGGGGCGGGGCCACGCAGTACCGAAGCTCCGGCCCGGAGCGTCCGGACTTCGCCGTCGCGGGACCGCCGCGCTTCCAGCGGTGGGCCCGGGACGTGGGCCATGTGGTGGGTGTCACGCCGACCGCCCGGCGCCTGTCGATCGGCTGGTCGGCCGTGCAGCCCCACGGTGCGCGGGAGTGGGACCGGGAAGCGCTGGGCCGCTGTGACCGGACCCTGGACCTGCTGCTCGAAGAGGGGCTGGCGCCCTGCCTCAACCTCGTCCACATGGACCTGCCCCGCTGGGCCGACGAGCCCGGCGGATGGCTGGTCAGGGACACGGCGGAACGATTCGCCGAGTACGCGGCCGAGATGGGCCGCCGGTTCGGCGACCGGGTCGCCCGCTGGGTCACCGTGAGCGACATCGCCGCCCCCACCCTCGCCGACCGGGTGGCGGGCATGTTCGGCGGTGACCGCGGCAAGGGCCCGGCCGGAGTGGCGGCCGTCCACCACGCCCTGCTGGGACACGGCCTGGCGCTGCGGGCGCTGCGCGGGGCGGGCGCCACCGGTCCGGCCGGACTGACCACCTCGCTCATCGCCGCCTATCCCGCAACGGACGACCCCTGGGACCGGCTGGCGGCCGAGCGGATGGAGTTCTGGGGAAACCGGCTCTTTCTCGATCCCCTGCTGTCCGGCCGGCACCTGGTCGGCGAGGACGGGAAATCCCCGGTCGGCGATTGCGGTGCCGTACGCCCCGGGGATATGGACGTCATCGCGACACCGCAGGATTTCCTGGGCGTCTCCTGGCACGCCCCGCACTGCGTCACGGCGCCGGAGAATCTCCCGCACCTGCGGGACCGGCTGAATTCCTTCCGCGAGCTGATGGACGTCAACCGGATTCTGGCCCAACTCGATTTCGCGCTGGTGCCGTTCTCCGACGTGGAGACCACCTCCTACGGGTGGTCGATATTCCCCGAGTCGCTCGCCGACGGAATCGCGGGACTGCACGACATCTACGGCGACCAGCTGCCGCCGCTCCACGTGACCGACCACGGCCTCCAGGACAACGAGATCCTCGACGCCCACGGGCATCCCGACCACGGCAGGCGCCGCGCCCTCCTCGAAGCGAAGCTGCTCTGGCTCCAGCGCATCATGCAGAGCGGCGTCGAGGTCCGCGGCTACGAGTACTGGTCCGTCTTCGACAACGCGTATTGGAAGCAGCGCTACGCCCGCCTCTATTCGGGCGCGGTCGGCGGCGGAGCCCTCAGCTTCACCAAGCCGACCATCCCGCAGCAGTGGGTGCCTCGGTTCACCGGCGCCCTGCCCGAACCGGCCCGCGAACCGGCCGCACCGGCCCGCGGCGAACGGCGCGAGGACCCGGTCGGCTCCCGCTGCTGAAACCGCCCCGTGCCGGGGCCGCCACCGGCGGCCCCGGCACGGGATCACCGCGCGCCGCGGCGGGCGGCGAACGCCGTCCGGAACCCGTTGAACCAGGTGACGATGTCACGCATGACGTAATGGTCGCGGTGCGGCCGCAGCGCCGAGAGCAGGAAGGACTGCCTGCCCTCCGCCGCCGGACCCAGGACCGTGATCCGGGACTCGGCCCGGCCGTCGGCGCGGACCGGATGGAAGTCCGCGGTCAGGTCCAGCCCGCCCGGCTCGAACACCTCGTCGTCCGCGGACCCGTTGCGCCACAGCCGCACCAGGCCGCGCTCCAGCAGCCGGCGGAACAGCGGCGCGGCGTCCAGCCGCGGGTCGAAGGGGTGTATCCGGGCGTCGACCAGGGTGTCCACCACCCGGTCCGCGCCCGTCACCGGCCCCCGCACCCGGAACCGGGCCGCCGCCTCGTCCTGCACCACCGAGGCCCCGGGTCCGGCGGACACGTCCAGCACCCCCTGCCGGGCCAGTGCCTCGATCCGCGTCATCACCTCGACCGCGGCACCGTTCGCCAGCCGGTTGTGGTGGCGGGCGTGCCGGCCGAGGAACTCCCGGTGGGACGCGGCCGTCAGGCCGCCCCCGTCCACCGCGTACGAGATGACCGCCCGGAGGTCGCGCCACACCCCGTCGGCCGCCGCCTTGTGCGGGTTGTCGACGTTGCCGTGCAGCGCCCACACCCGGTCCCGGCCCATCCAGCGCAGCAGGGCGGCCCGGAAGTGCTCGGGCGTGGAGGAGGCGGACGCGGGGATCGGGGTGATCGTGCGCTGCCAGCAGAACCGGTTGCCGGTCGGCGTCTCGTCCAACTCCCAGGGGGAGACCAGGCCGGCGGCATCCCGGACGGCCGCCGGGCCCTCGCCCCCGGCCTCCCGCAGCCGGGCCACCGCCGACGGGCCGAAGACCACCCCGGTCCAGTGTTCGAGGGTCTGCGCCACCGGCCAGGCGCCGGTACCGGCCGCCGAAGCCGCCACCTTGCCGGCGAGGACCTCCTCCAGCACCTCCCCGATCCCGGCCGCCGCCGCGGCCAGCGGGCCGGTCAGCAACTCGGGGCCGTGGTCCGCGCCCGGCGCGTGCAGACGCCCGGCGAGGAACTCCCGCCACAGCGGTGTGACGCTCTCGCGCAGGAAGTCGGCGGCGGGGCCGAAGAGCGTGGCGTAGTGCAGCCAGGCCATCTCCAGCACGACCAGCGGCAGGACGTCGCGGTCGAAGTCCAACTGGGCGCGCCCGGCGCCGCCGTGCCGCCCCGGGGTCCCCACGGCCTCCCTGAGCCGGTCGACGGCCTCGGGGGTGAGGAAGACACCCTCGTGCTCCGCGGCCCGCGGCCCGGACTCCTTGGCGTTGCGCGGGCGGGCGAAGGTGAACTGCCCCGCCCGGCTGAAGGCCACGATCGAGGCCGGCTCCCGCCCGCTGGGCAGGTAGCGCAGCCCGTGCTCCGCATCCGGTACGAACCGCCCGCCGCGGCCCTCGGTGAGGTGCAGGATCACGTCGATGGCCGTCAGCCCCATCCCCGCGCAGCCGACCACCGTGCCGGGACCCGTCAGCGCGGGGTCCAGCGAGTCGCCCAGCGGATAGGCGGACGGCAGGTACGCGGAACCGCCGCGCGCGGCGAAGGCGGCACGGACCCGCCCCACCGGGTCCCGCGCGGGGTCGTGCGGCCCGTGGCCGGTGACCAGCAGGACGTGGTCGGCGGGATGGCTCCGGCCGGCCGCGGTGCGGACCAGGAACCCGTCACCCTGCGGCTCCAGGTCCACGACCTCGTCGCGGCACAGGTCGACGGTGGCACCCGGGTGGGCGCGCAGCTCGCGCACGTACGCGTCGAACCTGTCCCGGAGGGCGAGCCCGTGCACGTAGCGCTTGGGCCAGTCCGCCGGCCCCAGGTCGAAATCGGAATCACCGGTCCGGGCGAACTCCCGCCGACACCACTCGTGCAGGGTGGGCCGCTCCGACGCCGGCCGCAGCGGGCCGGCCCCCGGCATCGCCTCGTCCGCCGCGAAGCCGACCTGGCTGCCGGTCCGGTTGAGGAAGCTGGTCCTCGGCTGGGAGGGGCTGTGCGCCTGCCCGGCGCCGAACTCCCCGGTCCGCTCGAAGACCCTGACCTCCAGCCGGCCGTCGCCGATCAGCTCGGCGGCCCGGGCGGACAGCCGCTCCAGGGCGTACGTCGCCCGGGGACCGCCGCCGACCACGGCCAGCCGGAAGGGCTCCGGGCGCGGCCCGCCGCCGCTCATCGCAGCACCCCCGCCGGTTCCGGCGCGGACCCGCGGCCCGGCGCGGGTCCGCGATCCCGCGCGGCCACGGCGGTCGGCCCGGGCAGCAGGCGCGCCAGGGCGGCGAGGAAGCGCTCGACGTCCGCCGCGGTGATCCGGCCCATGGTGGAGAGCCGGAAGAAGCCCTCGGCGAGCTGCTCCTGGGCGGCGTAGATCACGAAGCCCTCGGCGCGCAGCGCGGTTTCCAGGGCCGGGTACCCGACGCCCTCGGGCAGCCGGATCGCGGTCAGCCCGACCGCCCGCTGCTCCGGCGGCAGCAGCAGGTCCAGCCCCAGCGCGGCCAGTCCCTCGCGGAGCTGCCCGGCCAAGCGCCCGTAGCGGGCCCGCCGGGCCCCGACCCCTTCCGTCAGCGCCAGGTCGAGGGCGGCTTCGAAGGAGCGGAACACGTGCACGGCAGGGGTGAACGCGGGCGCACCGGCCTGCTCCTGCGCGCGGAAGTGCCGGTACAGGTCCAGGTAGTACGAGCGTCGGGGACCGGAGCCGAGCGAGGCGAAGGCGTCCTTGCGCGCACAGACGAAGGACAGCCCCGGCGTGCCCTCCAGGCACTTGTTGGCCGAGCCGGCCAGCCAGTCGACCTCGTCCTCGCACAGGTTCAGGGACTCGGCCCCGATGCTGCTCACCGCGTCGAGGACCACCTCCCGGCCGTACCGGTGCGCGAGGGCGCACAGCCCCCGTACGTCGTTCAGCATGCCGGTGCTGGTCTCGTGGTGGACCAGGCCCACGTGGGTGAGGCCTGGGTCGGCGGCGAGCTCCCGCTCCACCGCGCCGAGCTCCACCGGGGTGCCCCAGCCGAGTTCGAGCCGGCGCACCCGGATCCCGTACGTCTGGGCGATCTCGGCCATGCGGTGGCCGTAGTGGCCGTTGTCGACGACCAGCAGGCCGCCGCCGGCGGGTACCGCGGAGAGGATCGCCGCCTCCACGGCGGCGGTGCCCGAGGCGGTCAGCACCACCGAGGTGTGGCGGTCGTCGCCGCCCGCGATACGGGTCACCTTGGCCCGCACCGAGGTCATCAGCCGCGTGAAGTCCCGGTCGCGGTGGCACAGGTCGGGACCGGTCAGCGCGGCGCGGACCCGCTCGTCGGTGACCACGGGGCCGGGGTTCATCAGCACCAGCTGCGGAGCGTCACTGGTCACAGGAGACCGCCTTCTGGAATCGGGCAGCGGACAGGGGAGGGCTCAGGGCCGGGCGGCCCAGCCGCGGGTCGGAGCCCGGCGCGATGCGGACCCGGATCAGCCACGGGCCCTCGGCACCGGACAGCGAACCGTCCAGCGCCGCACGCAGACCGTCGGAGTCCGACACGTCGGCGGTGCGGGGGTAGCCACAGGCCGCGGCGACCCCGGCGAAGTCCACCGAGGCCGATCCGGTGGGCTGCGCACCGGTGGACTCGTACGCCGCGTTGTCGAAGAGGACATGGACCAGGCGCGGCGGCTGCAGGCGGCCGATGGCGGCCATCGCCTCCAGCCGCATCAGCGCGGCCCCGTCGCCGTCCAGCACCACCACGTGCTCGCGCGGCCGCTCCAGCGCGACGCCGAGGGCCACGCTGGAGGCGCAGCCCATGGAGCCGACCACGTACAGGTTCTCCGGGCGGTCCCAGTCGCGTTCGAGCTCCCGGGCGGTCTTGCCGGTGGTGGCCACCACCGGGACGGGCCGGCCACCCACCGTCCGCATCACCTCGCCGATCGCTTCGGCGCGCAGCATCGGGGCGGCCGGCGCAGACGCCGCGGCGGGCCCGGCGGCCGTGGGCTCCGGGCGGTACGGGGCCACGGCTCCCTTGGAGACGACGAACGCGTACGGCAGGCCGGTGGCGGTCATGTGGTCCACGGCGACGGCCAGCCGTTCGGCCAGCCGGGTCTCGTCCGGCGGCAGCGGCTCGTGCCGGATGTCCATGGCGGTGAGCAGGTCCGGGGTGATGCGGCCCATCAGCTCGTGCTGCGGCTCGTCCGGACGGCCCGGCTCGCCGCGCCAGGTGACCAGCAGCAGCAACGGGAGGCGGAGCGTGTGGCACAGCGAGGTCAGTGGGTTGACCGCGTTGCCCAGCCCGGAGTTCTGCAGGACGACCACGGGCAGCCGCCCCGCCAGCCGGGCGCCGGCGGCCACCGCCACTGCCTCGCCCTCGTTGGCGGCGATGAGGTAGTCCTCGGGGTGCTCCCGCTGGAGGCAGCTGATCACCGGCCCGAGAAAGGAGCACGGGACCCCGCCGAAGGGCCCGAGCCCCGCCGCCCGGAACGTCCGTACCAGGGCGGCCGGGTCGATGGCGGACGCCGCGACGGCCACCGGGGCCGCCACCGGTGCTGCCGGGGCGGCGGCCGCGCTCACGACGCGGTGCCCGCGGCCTGCGCGGCCACCGGGCGCTCCGGCGCGGCGGTGCGGACGAAGCGCTTCTCGTCGCGCTTGTACGCGTCCATGCCCTGGAGGTCGAACACGGTGCCCAGCGTGGCGATCCGGTCCTCGACCTCGGTGGTGCGGCCCGACTTGAGGATCGTCTCGAAGGTCTCGCGGACCGCCTGCACCCCGGCGCGCAGCCCGTGGTTGGCGTAGATGACCATCTTCGCGCCCGCTGCCTCCAGTTCGTCCGCCGAGACCGTGTGGTAGGTGGTGGGTACGACCACCACGGGCTGGGGCAGCTCCCAGCGGCGCAGGAATTCCAGCACCGGTCCGGGGGAGGCCGACTTGGCGTGGATGAGGACGGCGTCGGCGCCGGCCTGCGCGTAGGCCGTGCCGCGGCGCAGCGCCTCGTCCAGGTCCCAGCCGGCGATCAGGGCCTCGATCCGGGCGATGACCATGAGGGCGGGATCGCGCTGGGCGTCCTTGGCGGCTTCGATCTTCCCGCAGAACTCCGGTACCGAGGCGAGTTCCTGACGGCCCGGCACGAAGCTGTTCACCTTGGGGAAGCACTTGTCCTCGATGGTGACGGCCGCGATGCCGGCCGCTTCGTAGCGGCGCACCATGTGGGAGACGTTGTTGGCGTTGCCGTAGCCGGCGTCGCAGTCGGCCACTACCGGGACGCGCACGGCGGAGGCCATCGAGGAGGCCACGCCGAGCAGTTCGGACATGGTCAGGATGTCGGCGTCGGGCACGCCCTGCGACGCGGATATCTCCAGGCCGCTCGACCAGACGCCGTCGAAGCCGGCCTGCTCCGCCAAGCGGGCGCCCAGCGGGTTGTGGGCCCCGATGATGCGGACGAGCCCGGGAGTCTCGAAGAGGGAGCGCAGCCGGGCGGCGCCGCCGGTGTGCCCGGCGGGGGCCGACGGCCCGGTGTGGTGCATGGGGTGGTTCTGCACGGGATCTTCCTCAGGTCAGTACTGGGCCGACATCGGCTGCGGGGCGGCGGGCGGCTGGGGTGCGGCGGGCGGCCGCGGGACGTCGGCGGCGGGCTGCCAGCCGGGCCGTCCGAAGACGTAGCCCAGACGGTGCCGCCAGCTCGCCGCCCCCCGCACGTCGCGCACCATCGAGGCGAACTCGTGCGCCTGGATCCTCCAGATGCTGTACGTGCCGATCTGCTTGGTCAGGCCGTAGGTGGGCCGCTGTACCTCGGGCTGGAACGTGCCGAACATCCGGTCCCAGATGATGAGGATGCTGCCGAAGTTCTTGTCGAGGTACTCGGGGTCGGAGCCGTGGTGCACCCGGTGGTGCGAGGGCGTGACGAAGACGAACTCGATCCAGCGCGGCAGCTTGCCGACCTTCTCGGTGTGGGCGAACAGCCCGTAGATCAGGTGGCACGAGTGCATGGTGAATACCAGCGCCGGGGGGATGCCCATCAGCGGCAGCGGCAGCCAGACCAACTTCTCGAACCACTGCGCCCACTTGCGGCGCAGCGCGGTCGAGGTGTTGAAGTATTCGCTGGAGTGGTGCACCTGGTGCCCGGCCCAGATGAGCCGGACGACATGGGCGGCCCGGTGGTACCAGTACAGCAGGAACTCCACACCGAAGAACAGGAAGACCCAGGTCCACCAGGCGTCCGGCGGGAAGTGGAAGGGCGCCAGGTACGCGTAGGCGAAGGCGTACAGGGCGAGCGCTGCGGCCCGCAGCAGGGTGGACACGACGAGGGCGCCCAGGCCGGTGAGCACGCTGGCCCGGGTGTCGCGGGGGTCGAAGCCCTTGGCGTCCTCGTCGTCGCCGAAGCGCAGCGCCAGCATTTCGACGGCGATGAGCAGGGCGATGGCGGGCAGGGCGAAGACGATGGGGTCGCGGAGGCGGTCGAGGATGTGCTGCAGCATGGCTGGCTCTGCGGTCCCTACCGGTCGGCGGAGGCGAGGGTCTTCGCCTTCGTGGCGTACATGTCGACGTATTCCTGGTGCGAGAGGGCGGCGATCGCCTGCATGACCTCGTCCGTGACCTGCCGGCGCAGCCTCGCCTCGCCGGAGCGGCCCTGGAGGCCGGAGAAGTCCAGCGGGGCGCCGAAGCGGAGGGTGAAGCGGTGCGGCCGCAGCATCAGGCTGCCGGGCGGCTGCACCTTCTCCGTGCCGACGAGCCCGCAGGCGACCACGGGCGCCCCGGTGTGCAGGGCCAGGTAGCCCACGCCGGTACGGCCGCGGTAGAGCCGCCCGTCGTGGGAGCGGGTGCCCTCCGGGTGGATGCCGAAGATCAGGCCGTCGCCCAGCACCTGCTCGGCGAGCTGGAGGGCGGCCACGCCGCCGTGCCCGCCGTCGCGCTCGACCGGGACCATGCCGATCGCGCGGAAGAACGCGGCGGTCAGCCGCCCCTTGAGGCCCTTGCCGGTCAGCCGCTCCGCCTTGCCGATGAAGTACACCGGGCGCTTGACGGCCAGGGAGATGAAGACGTGGTCGGAGAAGGACAGATGGTTCGCCGCGATGATGCACGGCCCGGTCGCCGGGACGTTCTCCGCGCCCTCGATGTGGGGCCGGAAGGCGACGCGCATCAGGAGGGCGAGGGTGGTCCTGAGTGCTGTGCGAAGCACCGGGGACTCCAATCTGGTGGGGTGTTGCGGGGTGGGCGGGAGGGCGGGGCCGGCTCAGCCGACGATCGTGCGGCCGCCTTCGAGCACGAGGGTCGCGCCGGTGAGGTAGCGCATGCCGTCGTCGGCGAGGGAGACGACCGCGCGGCCGATGTCCGTCTCGGCGTCGCCGAGCCGGCCGAGCGGGATCTCGGAGAGCACCTTGGCGTGGGCCTCCGGGTGCGCCTCGAAGTAGGCGGCGGCGCCCGGACTCAGGGACACCGGGCAGATGACGTTGACCCGGATGTCGTACGGGCCCCACTCGCGGGCGGCGACCCGGGTCAGGCCGCGGATCGCCTCCTTGGCCATGGCGTAGGAGGCGAAGCCCTCCTGCCCGACGAGGGCGGCCGAGGAGGCGAGGTTGACGATGCTGCCGCCGCGCCGCTTGAGGTGCGGCAGGGCCGCCCGCATGGCGTGGAAGGTGCCCAGCGGGCCGCTGCGGTAGGCGAGTTCCACGTCCTCGACCGTGGTGTCGGCCAGCGGGCGCTGCACCAGGGACTGGGCGTTGTTCACCAGGATGTCCAGCCCGCCGAAGGCCTCGGCGGTCTCCTGGACCATCCGCTCGACGTCTTCCGGGCGGCCGACGTCGCCGACGACGGCGAGGCCGCGGGCGCCCCGCTCCTCGATCTCGCGGACCACGCCCTCCAGGGTGCCCGCCGTACGTCCGGCGATCGCGACCCGGGCGCCTTCGGCGGCCAGCGCCAGGGCGATGCCCCGGCCGATGCCCTGTCCGCCGCCGGTGACCAGGGCGGTCCGGTCGGCCAGGCGCTGTGCAGAGGTCATGGGGTTCCGTTCTCCTTCTCGTTCGGTGGGTCCACTGCGGCGGGGGAGGCGGCGCCGTCTCCCCAGAAGGCCCCCCAGGTGGGGAAGGCCTCGGGCAGGGCCGGCCGGCCGGCCGGTGCCCAGTCCGCGAAGTCCACGGCCTGGGGCCGGTCGGCGACGTCGGCGGCGTACCAGTGCCGCTCCCGGCGCCGGGAGAGGAACCACTCGCCGTCGAGGCGGACGTACTCGTCGGCGTAGCAGATCGCCATCACGATCCAGCGGTCGTCGACCTCGTGCTCGGCACGGCAGTAGACCGTCCCGGTGGCCTCCGCGTCCCCCCGCAGCTCGATGCGGTGCCCCGTGACGTGGTGCACCGACCGGCCGAAGGTGCGCAGCAGCGGCTCGATGTGCCGCTTCAGCGCGTCCCGCCCGGCGCCGGCCCGGCCGAGGTCGACGTCGGGCCGGAAGCAGTCGGCCCAGGCGTCCAGGTCACGGGAGTCCACGGCGATCGCGTAACGGAACGCCAGTTGTTGGATTGCGAGTTGGGCTTCGACGGCGGCCAGGCGCCGTTCGGTCTCCGGACTGGTCAACGGTGCTCCGACTCTCTCACAGTAGAACTCAAAGAGCTATATTGTCTAACTAATATAGCTGCTTCGCCTCCAGAGGTATGAGGGAGAGCAATGCCCGTAAGAGAGTTCCTCGATCCCGTGGCCGAGGCCCTGAGCAGGGAACGGCTACGAGCCCTCCAGGAGGAGCGGATCCTGGAGTTGGTCCCGTACGCCTACGAACGCTCGGCCTTCTACCGGGAGTGGTGGGACGCCCACGGGGTCCACCCGCGCCACGTGCGTTCACTCGACGACTTCACCCGGCGCATCCCGCCCATGACCAAGGACCTGGTCCGGGAGTTCCGGGAGCGCACCGGCGACCCCTTCGGCGGACTGCTGTGCACGGACCCGGCCGCGCTGACGTCCGTCTCCTCCAGCTCCGGCACCACCGGCCGGCCCACCTTCTTCGCCGAGAAGTGGGACCTGTGCCCGCCGCTCCCCGCTGCCATGCTGCGCGACCTGTGGGGACTGGGCCTGCGGCCAGGGGACCGGGTGCTGAGCCAGCCGGGCACCATCCGCAACCTGCTCGACTACGCCTTCCACGCGCTGGGCGCCACCGTCGTCTGCGTGGAGTCGGGCCCCGGCCGGATGGCCGAGGTGGTCGAGGCGGCCCTGCGCTACCGGCCCGCCTTCCTCCAGCTCACCTACGCCCAGGTCGTCGAACTCACCCGGCTCGCCGGCACGTACGACCTGCGCGAGGCCTTCTCCTCCCTCAAGGCCGCGGCCTTCGCCGGGGTCCCGATCAGCCGCCGGCTGCGCCAGACCGTGCGCGAGGAGTGGGGCGTCGAGCTGTACGAGTACACCAGCGCGGCGGACACCGGCATGGCCTGGGAGTGCGGCCGGCACGACGGCTTCCACCTCTGGGAGGACACCGTCCTCGCCGAATGCCTCGAACCCGGCGGCTCGGCCGGGGTCGCCGACGGGCAACTCGGCGAGCTCGTGGCCACCGACCTCGACAACGACACGGCGCCGCTCATCCGCTACCGCAGCGACGACCTGGTCCGGCTGAACCGGGCCGCCTGCGGCTGCGGGCGCACCCACAGCCGCATGTGGGTGATGGGCCGGTGCGGCGACGAGACGCTGGTCGGTGGGCAACCGGTCACCCTGCGGGACGTCGGGCTCGCCGTCGAGGAGCAGCCCGAGTGCGCGGGCGGCGTCTTCCAGATCGTCCGTCCGCAGCGCGAACTGGACGCGCTCACCGTCCGGGTGGGCCATCTCGGCGCCGACGGCGCCGCCCCGCCCGCCGATCTCGCGGAGCGGCTGCGCACGGCGGTCCGGGCACGCACCGGCGTCACACCGGTGATCGAACTCCACACGGAGCAGGGGCTGCTGGCCGGCTCCAGCGGTGTGGGCAAGCTGACACGAGTGGTGAGGTCATGATGGTACGAGCACAATCCCTGGCACTGGCACGCGCCAAGACCCTGGACCACCGGCCCGAGGTCGCCTACGTCGCCCGGTTCACCACCGGCGAGGTGTCCCACGAGTTCAAGGTCACGTGGTCCGACATCGGCCGGGACACCGAATGGCTGCGCGGCCGGCTGGGCGCGTGGGGGATCGGGCAGGGCAAACAGGTGCTGCTCTCCGCCTCCGGCCACGAAGGCGCCTGGTTCCTGCCCGTGATCAACGCGCTGAAGGAGCTCGGCGCCACGTACGCGATAGCCGAGGCGATGGCCTGGGACTGGCAGCGGTCGCTGGTGTTCCGTGAGGATCTGGAGCTCTACGCGGTGCTCGGGCTGTCCGGCGAGACGCTCGCCGCGCAGGTGGAGCACCGCTCGGCGCGGGAGATCTACGAGGACGTACCGGTGGTGCTCGCCCGGCCGGCCGCCGTCGCGGGCCTGGCCGCCGCCGGGGTCGGTGCCGGAGTGCTGACCCCGCTCGGGCCCGCGCTGGCGGTGCAGTGCCCCGAGTCCCCGGGCGCCCACGTGGACGCGGCGCGGTGGTGGGTCGCCGAGCGCCGGGGCCGGGTCCACCTCTCCTCCCGGTCCGCCGGGCGGGCCGCCGACGTGCCCGAGACCGGGCTCGGAATCGACGCCGAGGTGCTGACCGGGCGGTGCGGATGCGGGAGCACGGACCCGCGCGTCCTGCTGGGCTGACCGGGCGGGTGGACGCAACAGCGATACGACGGCTGCGCGTCCCGGCGGAGACCGGGACGCGCAGCCGTCGTGCCGGGCTGCGCAGCCGTGGTACGGGCGTCGTACGGAGCTGCGGAGCCGGCGTACGCGGGAGCCGGCGTGCCCGGGAGGTCTCAGTCGGCCTCCGGCACGAAGTACGGCAGCCGCATCCCCTCCGCGACGATCCGGAAGTCGACGGCCACCCGCATGCCGATGACCACCTCGTCGGGAGGCACGCCCAGGACGTGCGTCAGCATGGCCGCACCCTCGTCCAGGTCGACCACGGCCAGCGCGAACGGCACGTCGAAGTCCGGGCCGGGCGCCCGGTGGACCACGGTGACCGAATAGACCCTGCCGCGGCCGGAGCAGGGCTGCCACGTCCAGTCCGCGGACCAGCAGCCCGGGCAGACCGGCTCCGGCGTGAAGAACCGCAGCCCGCAGGCCCGGCACGCGGGCACCACCAGCCGGCCGTCCCGCGCGGCCTGCCAGAACGGCCGGGTCAGCTCGCTCGGCACGGGTACGGATCGGGTCATCACCTGCTCCTTCCGAGCACGCACATCTCGTAGTGCTGCGCCCCGGAACCGGCGTTGGCGACCAGCGCCACCTCGGCCCCGGCCAGCTGGTGCACCGCGGTCCCGCGCAGCTGCCGTACGGCCTCCACCACGCGCAGGGTCATCTGCTGGGTGCCGTTCCACGCGTAGGACAGGCAGCCCCCGTCCGGGTTGACCGGGTGCCTGCCGTCCCGGGCGATCGCCCCGGCGGCCACCAGCGGACCGCCCTCGCCCTCCCCGCACAGGCCCAGCACCTCCACCTGGCGGATGATCTCGAAGGAGTTCGGGTCGTAGAGCGAGAACACGTCGACCTCCTGCGGCCCCACCCCTGCCCGGGCGTAGCAGCGGGCCGCGGCCCCGGCGCCGATCCGCCCCACCTCGCGGTGCAGCGCGGGATTCACGTACGCCGCGTGGTGGTACTCCATGGCGCCCGACAGCACCGCCACCGCGGGCCGCGGCAGGTCACGCGCCCGCTCGGCCGTGGTCACGACGAACGCGGCCCCGCCCTCGCCGACGATGCAGCAGTCCAGCAGCCGCAGCGGGCTGGCGATCGGCCGGGAGGCCAGTACGTCCGCGGGGGTGTACGGGCCGCGGCCGTACATCATGGCCTCCGGGTTGGCGGCGCCGTTGTTGCGGAGGGTGGCGGCCACCACGGCCAGCTGCTCCGGCGTGGTGCCGTACTCGTACATGTGCCGGGCCGCCACGAGGGCGAACTGCGGCACCACGTACGCCCCCCACACATCGGTGAACTCCAGAGCCCGGCCGGCCCCCACGGGCGCGTTGTCCACGCCCCGGGAGACGAGCCGGCAGCCGCCCACCACGACCGTGTCGGCATACCCGGCCCGCACCGCGGCGGCCGCCTTCAACAGCCCCCTGACCCCGGCGTTGTCCATGAAGGAGTCGCTGGTCCAGTGCAGCGCGCCACCGAACAGGGGGGCCCAGGAAGCACCGTCGTCCGGCGCCCCGCCCGGCCCCGGCCAGTCCAGCTGCGCCCCGTCGACCTCGGACGGCTCCAGCCCGGCGTCGGCGAGCGCCCCGCGGGCCGCCTCCAACGCGAGGTCCATCGCGGTGCGGTGCGGCAGGGACAGCGCCTGCTCGGTCGCGTACACCCCGGCGATGACGGGCTGCCGGTCCGCCACGTCAGCGGCCCGGGCCGAGCGTCGCCGAGCCGGGGTAGCCCCCGCCCCCGTACGCCTCGTCCAGCGCGTCGTAGTCCGTCGTGCCGGCCGCGGTGCGCGGCAGTGCGGCGGTGAACTCCACCGTCCGGGGCTTCTTGTACGAGGCGATCAGCGTGCGGCAGTGCTCGATGATCTCCTGCTCGGTCACCGCGCAGCCGTCTCGGACGGCCACGACCGCCTTGACCTCTTGGGCCCAGCGCTCGTTGGGCACGCCGATGACGGCGACCTCGCGGACGGACGGGTGCTGCGCGATGCAGTTCTCCACCTCGGCGGGGAAGATGTTCTCCGCCGCCGACTTGAGCATCCGGGTGGTGGTGCCGAGGAAGGTGAGGGAGCCGTCCGCCTCCCGGCGGCCGAGGTCGGTGGTGTGCCACCAGCCGGACCGGAAGCGGTGCGCGTTGGTCTCCGGCCGGTTCCAGTAGCCCCGGTGCACCAGCGCGCCGCGGGCGCAGATCTCCCCCGCCTCGCCGACGGCGCACTCGCGCCCCTCGGCGTCCAGGATCCGAACCGACAGGAAGGGGCCGGGCCGGCCCGCGTTGCCCAGGGCCGGGCCCCCGAACGCGGCGGTGACGGAGAAGCCGGACAGCTCGGTCTGGCCGTACCCGCGCCCGGCCGCGCCGCCGCTGCGCGTGAAGCGGCTGGTGTCGGGGGCCGCCATGCCCTCCCAGAGGTGGGGCGCCACCGTGACGCGCAGGCGGGACAGGTCGAGGCCGGCCTCCCGGTTGCGGGCCACCACCTCGGTGACCGTGGGCGGCATCAGGAAGGCGTGCGTGCACTCCTCGGCGGCCAGCAGGCCGAGCACCTCGTCGGCGTCCACCCGGCGCACGATGACGTTCTTGCCGCCCATCAGCAGCGTCGGCATGCCCCAGAACTGGTAGTTGCCGATATGGAACATCGGGCCCGAGTTGAGGAAGACCGCCCTCTCGTCGATGTCGCCCAGCCACGCCGCCGTGGCGGCCATGCCGAGCAGGTTCGCGTGGGAGAGCATCGAGCCGCACTGCTTCCCGCTCATGGCGGCCGTGTACAGCACGAGGACGGGGGAATCGGGGTCGACGTCCTGCCCGGGGTCGGCCGGGTCGCCGGCCGCCAAGAAGGCCTCGTAGCCGTCCGGGTCCTCGGGCCCGCCGTCGTGGCGCAGCCAGCGCGCCGTGTCCGCGTCACCGAGCGCGGCGCGGGTGGCGGCCACGGCCGCGTGGATCTCCTGGTGCTGCCAGACCACCACGCTGGGGCTGAAGTCCCGGAGCGCGAACTCCATCTCCGGGGGTGACCAGCGCCAGTAGCCCACGCACACCATCGCGCCGATCTTGCCGGCCGCGGCGATCAGTTCGTAGACGCGGAACGAGTTCTGTCCGAGCCACATGATCCGGTCGCCGCGGCCGACCCCCGCGGCCGCCAGGGAGCCGGCCAGCCGGTTCACCCGGTCGTCCAGCTCCGGCCAGGTGAGCCGGACCGGCCCGTCGACCAGGGCCGTGCGCCCGGGGTGCGACCTGCGGTGCTCCCGCAGGACGTCACCGATGGTCGTGTGCTGCATGGTGTACTCCTCGGCGCTCGGGGCGGGGGCTCAGCGGTCGGCCGGCATGGCCGGCACGGTGAACAGGTCGGTGAAGTTGCGCCGGGTGATCAGCTCGCGCACCTCGGGGTCCACGCCGGCGAACAGCTCCGTCACCACCTTCTGGGTATTCGGGAACGTCCCCTCCAAGTGGGGGTAGTCGCTGCCCCACAGCACGTTGGTGTAGTTCATCGCCGTGACCGCGCCGACGGCCGTCTCGTCGTGCTGGAAGGACGCGTACACCTGGCGGCGCACCAGCTCTCCCGGCAGCATCGACAGCTTGGGGCGGACGAACATGCCGTGCTGGCGGTACGCCTCGTCCATCCGGTCGGCCAGGGCCGGCACCCACGCGCAGCCCGCCTCGGCGATCAGCACCCGCAGCCCGGGGTGGCGGTCCAGCACCCCCGAGGCGACCAGCTGCGTCACCGCGCGCTGGGCGGGGAAGAGGGTCTCGACGTAGTTGATGACGGCCCCGCCGGGACCCCGGGCCACCACCGTGTCCGCACCGGTGCCGATGTGGATGCTGACGGTGATCCCGGCCTCGGCCGCGGCCGCCCACAGGGGTTCCCACACCTCGTTGTTGAACTCCCGGCCGGGCGGCGGGCTGGCGGCCAGGAAGACCGTCTGGTAGCCCATGGCCGCGGCGCGCCGCAGCTCGGCGACCGCGTCGTCGGTGTCGAGCATGGACACCATCGCGGCGCCGACCAGCCGCGGGGACAGGGACAGGAAGTCCGACCTCAGCCAGTCGTTGTAGACCTTGATGCACTCCCGGGCCAGCACCGGGTCGGTCATCACGGCCGTCCACAATCCGCGGGAGGGGAAGACCACCTCGCCCCAGATGCCCTGGTCGTCGAGGTCCTGCAGGCGGATGCGGTGGTCCAGGGCGCCCGGCGGGCGCATCGCGTCGGCGAAGTCCAGCGGGTCGCGCCGGACCACCTGGCCGTCCACGTACACCGTCTCGCGCCCGTCCTTGCGCTCGGTGCGCGGCGCCCGGGGCCGCAGCGCGGCGGGCAGGGCCCGCTCCCAGAGGTCGTCGGGCTCCAGGACGTGCGAGTCGGCCGAGTTGAGCCAGAGCTTTTCCACGTGGTTCTCCAGAGTTGAATCGGTCGGCGGCCCGGGACGGCGGGCCGGACCCCGGCCCGGAGCCGGAGTCATCGGACGAGATGGGCGTCCGTCAGTACGGGCGCGTCGGCGCGCTCCTCGGCGGTGGCCAGGATCCGGATCTCGGACCCCTCGTCCCACATGCGGACGCGCAGCGTCTCGCCGGGGTGGAAGACGCCGGCGAACCGCGCCGCGTACCCGGTCACCCGGGCGGGGTCACCGTCCAGGCAGGTGTCGGTCACCGCCTTGAGCGCCATGCCGTAGGTGCACAGACCGTGCAGGATCGGGCGGTCGAAGCCGGCGGCGCGGGCGGCGGCCGGGTCGGCGTGCAGGGGGTTGAAGTCGCCGCTCAGCCGGTACAGCAGCGCCTGGTCCTCGCGGGTCGCCACGCGTACCTCGTGGTCGGCGGCCCGGTCCGGCAGCGGCCGCCCGCGGCCGGGGCCCGGGTCGCCGCCGAAGCCGCCCTCGCCGATCAGGTGGGCATCGCCCTCCGCCGTCCAGAGGGGGCCCCGGGCGTCGGCCACCGTGGAGCGCAGGACCACCACCGCGGCGCTCCCGCGGTCCAGTACCCGGGCCACGCCGGTGGTCTGGACGGCCTCGCCGCGGGGCGGCAGCGGGCGGTGCACGGTGATCCGCTGCCCGCTGTGCAGCAACCGGGCGGTGCTCAGGTCGACTCCGGGCAGCGCGAAGCCGCCGCCGGCCGCCTGCCCGCCGCCCGCGACGGTCGCGAAGGAGGGCAGGACCCGCAGGCCGCTCTCCAAGGTGTAGCGGAGCTCGGCCGGGTCGGTGGCGGGCCGGCCGGCGCCGATCCCCAGGTGGTAGAGGAGTACGTCGCGGTGGTCCCAGGTCAGCGGGACCACCACCGGCTCGGCCGCCAGGGCGGCCGGGACGTCGAGGGGCATGGCAGGGCCTCCGGTCGGGGCTGCGCTACAGCGCGAGCAGCGGGATGGCGCAGAGCAGCAGGTCGCCGGCCATGGCCAGCGAGAGGCTGTGCTTGCGCATCGTGGACTCGTGCGGGAGGTTCTCCCGCGAGATGTTCCGGATCTGGGTGATCTTGTCGACGAGGAAGGCGGCCGCGGCCGCCACGCCGAACAGCGCCCAGCCCGGGCCGAGCGGCCAGAGTCCCGCCCCGACGAAGACCAGCCCCACGGCCGTCCACAGACAGGCCACCACGAGCGCGTGCCGGGGCCCGTGCTGCACGGCCGGCGTGCGGTCGCCCGCCTTGGCGTCGCCGATGAGGTCGGGGATGCACCACCACAGGGAGCGGCCGAAGAGCAGGATGCCCAGCCCGGTGAGGAACAGCCAGGCCGGGAGCGGCACGTCCGGGCGTACGGCGGCGTACGTGGACAGGGACGGCAGGAAGGCGAACGTGGCGCCGAAGTAGGCGGGGTTGGCGTAGCCCCGCCGCTTGAGCCGGATCGGCTCCAGGTTGTAGGCGAGGTGGAGCAGGACGGACAGGGCCACGCCCACGGCCACCAGCGGGCGCCCCAGCCAGACGGCGACCCACAGGGAAAGGCCCATGGCCAGGGTCTTTTCCAACCCGGCGCACAGAAAGGCGGTGCGCACGCTCAGGTGCCGGGTGGCCCGCGCGATGCTCTCCTTGCCCAGCGTGTGGGTGTCGGCCAGGATGTCCAGGCCGGCGTTGAGCGGGTTCTGCGAGACGATCGCGACGATGTTGGCGAACAGCGTGATCAGCACGGGCGCGTCGAGCAGGTCGCCCGGAGCCGATGCCGCCAGGCAGGCGCCCCACAGCACGTGGCAGAGGTAGATGATCGGGAAGGGGTACTCCAGCCGGTGGATGCGGATGATGCTCCGCAGCCGTCCGTTGGCCTGGGTGGGCAGTTCAGTCGTCACGCCGGACACGCAGTCACCATCATTCTCAGGGATTCGCCGGGGCCCATGGCGGGACCGCGCAGCTGCGGCACCCCGGCCTCCGGATTCACACACGTGATCTCGCGCTGGCGCAGGACGGCCGCCACGACCATCCGCATCTCCAGCATCGCCAGATTGGCCCCCAGGCAGCGCCGGGTGCCGCCGCCGAACGGCAGGTACTCCTGAGCGGACTTGCGCCGGCCCAGGAAGCGGTGCGGGTCGAAGCGCCCGGGGTCGGGGTAGAGGTCCGGCTGCTGGTGGGCCAGGTAGATGCAGGGGGTCAACCGGGTGCCGGCCGGCAGGTTCTCCCCGCCGATCTCCCGGTCCTCCGCCAGCACCCGGTTGCCGGCCACCACGGCCGGCGGCGAGATGCGCAGGGCCTCGCGGCAGGCGGCGTCGAGCAGCGGCACGGCCTCCGCGCTCGCCCCGCTGGCGGAGGTGGCCGCCAGCTCGTCGACGATCTCCCGCCGGACCTCCTCGTGCTGCGCCAGCCAGAAGAGCGTCCAGGCGATGGAGGACGCTGTGGTTTCGTGCCCGGCGAACAGCAACGACACGATCTGGTCGCGCAGTTCCCCCTCGCCGAGCGGCCCGAGCGGCGCCTCGCCGCTGCTCAGCAGCGCGACGAGGGTGTCCGCACGCTCTGCGTCACCGGACGGGGCCGTCCGCCCGGTGACGGGGCAGACCAGCTCCTTGTCGAGGCTCTCGCGGCGGCGTACGAACGTGCCCCACGGGGAGGGCACCGGCGGGGGGAGCCGCAGGTACCGGTAGGCGAGGGTGCGGCCCCGGGAGCCCAGAACGCCCTCGATCCACGTGGTGAACCGGTGCAGCAGGGCGTCGTCCACCGGGCCCAGGATGATCTGGCTGACGATGTCGAGGGTCAGCCGGCGGGTCCACTCGGCCACCTCGAACACGGTGCCCGGCGGCAGCCGGTCGATGGCCTCCTGGGTGGCCCGCGCGATCAGCCCCTCGTACTCGCGCAGCCGGCGGCCGCGCAGCCGCGGGCCGATGACCTGCCGGTACGCCGCGTGCCGTGGGCCGTTGGCGAACAGCAGGGAGGTCTCGCCCACCAGCGGGCCGAGGGTGTCGCTGCCCTCCAGCGTCATGTCCTTGTCGCCGCGGAAGATCTGGCCGATCAGCTCCGGCTTCCACACGAGCATGGCCCGCTTGGGTGCGGCACCGAGCTCGGCCACTCCGCTGCGGTTGTCCTTGTGGCCGTCCAGGAACGACAGCGTGCGGAAGGCGAACCGGTACTTGCCGCCGCGCGTGGTCACCGGGCACCGCCGGACGCGGCCCTGCCGAGCGCGAGAGCTGCGAGCCGGGCCGCCCGGATCACCGTCACCGGGGCGTAGATGTCCTTGTCGTGCCACAGGCCCGGGTAGCCGGCCGGGTCGTCGTACTCCGTGAGCCAGGCGCAGCCGCGCTCGGCGGCGGCCACCGCGGTGGTCCGGTCCTGCGGCGCGGCGGCGCGCAGCACCAGCTGGACCATGTAGGAGGTCTCCTCGGTCGTGCCCTGCCAGCGGCCCCACGAGCCGTCCGGGCGCTGCGTCTCCAGCGCCCACCGCACGGCGCGTGCGGCGGCCTCGCGTGCGGCGGGGCCGGTGCCGTACTCGGCCAGGGCCAGCGCGCAGCAGGCGGTGGCGTAGTACGCCGAGGCGTGCCACTTGTCGGTCCAGCTGCCGTCGGCCAGCTGGTTCGCCAGCAGCCATGTGGTGATCATGGCTATGTCCGCGGCGTAGTCGTCGGCCTCCTGCGGGCGGATCGCCGCGTAGTGGCCCAGCGCCTCCAGGATGTGCGCGTTGGTGCTGGTGGAGGGGGTGCGCTCGACGCCGAAGCAGGAGAAGTAGCCGTCCCGGCGGAAGTGCACCAGGCTGTCGGGCCGGTGCGGCCTGCCGTGCTGGGCCAGGGCGAAGAGGACCGCGGCGGTGTCGTCGGAGTCGGTCGGCAGGCCCGGCGCCGCCGGGACGCCCGTCTCGGTGAGACCGGCCTCCAGGCTGTCGCGGAGCTCGGCCGGGACCTGGTAGTCCAGCCCGGATGCGGCCAGGGAGTTGAGCACCCAGGCGCGCTCGAAGTACACGATCGGGGTGATGGACGGCACCGGCCCACCGAACCGTGCCTGGACGGCGTCGAGGTACGCGGCGGCCTCGGTGTCCCGCTCGGGTGCGCCGCCCAGCCAGGCGGCGGTGGCGGCGGGGGAGCATCCGACCGAGCCCGCGTGCGGGCGGGCCCCGCAGGCGCCGTCACGGGTGAAGGCCTCCAGGGAGTGCCAGAGCTTCTCGGGCAGCGCGTCCTGCCCGGCCAGGGTGCGTACGTGGGCCAGCAGGGCCCCGTCGAGGTCGGGCGCCGCCGAGCTCAGGGCGGCGCCCGACCAGGGGCCGAGCTTGTCCGTCGCGCCGGGCGGCAGGGCGGCCAGGTGGGCGTTGATGTCCGCGAGCAGCGCGGGGCCCACGAACTCCACGCCGATGGTGTCCGGCACTTCGCCGTCCAGCAGGCTGCCCTGGAGTGCGTCGAGGCCGGCGGCGCAGGCGGCCGCGGTCTCCTCGCGCCTCTTGGGCGCCGAGGCGGCGCCGGTCCGGGCCAGTTCGCGCAGCAGGGCCTCCACCGCGCTCAGCGTGGGGACCAGGCCGTAGCCGTCGGGGGCGCCCCAGCTGCCGTCCTCGTTCTGCTCGTTGAGCAGGTAGGCCACGCGCTGCTCGTGGCCGCCCAGCCGGGGGGCGAGGGAGACGAGCCGCGCGGTGTCGTACACCGAGGGGGCCACCAGGCCCCAGGGGTCCCCGGCGGTGGCGGCCAGCAGGGCGGCCGCGTCGGTGTCGTGGGCGGCGGACATGGGCTGGGTGGGGGCTTCGGGCACGGCTGCTCCCTCTCGTCGGGCGGCTTGTCAGACGACGCATGATCGGCTGAATCATTTATATAATCCAACTTAGGCTGTTAGTGTCGCAAGCTCGTTTCCGGAGTCTGAAGTCGGGGGTTGTTGTGGCGGGTCTGGTGTGGGAGCCGACGTCGGCGGGTTGGGGTGCGCGGGTCGAGTGGGATCTGCGGGAGCCGTTGGATGCGGTGCGTGCGGGGGAGT
Source organism: Streptomyces sp. NPDC044571 (assembly GCF_040647115.1). Lineage (NCBI taxonomy): Bacteria > Bacillati > Actinomycetota > Actinomycetes > Kitasatosporales > Streptomycetaceae > Streptomyces > Streptomyces sp. NPDC044571. The sequence continues at coordinate 184,757 of NZ_JBEZBN010000001.1, read as the reverse complement.
TCGTGGAGTTGTTCCGTGCGCGGCATCTGCTGGTGTTCTCGGGTCAGGGTTTCTCGATGGAGGAGCAGATCCGGTTCATGGGGCATTTGGGTCCGGTGTTGCGTGAGGAGGGTTCGGGGCTGGGTTATGTCTCGAACGTGAAGGAGGGGGCGGCGCTGGGTTCGAGTGAGTTGTCGTTCCATTCGGACACGGGTCACTGTGCGGTTCCGTTGCAGGCGGTGTCGTTGTTCGCGGAGGACGTGGAGGGGTCGGTGACGGGGACGCGGTTCGCGAACATGGCTGCTGCGTATGGCCGGTTGTCGGCTGGTTTGCGGTCGCGGGTGGCGGGGTTGGTGTGTGAGAACGCGATGCCGATGTCGCTGGACGGTCGGAACGTGGGTCTTGAGGTGGCTGCGGGGATGCCGCGGGCGGAGCATCCGGTGGTGTGGCGTCATCCGGTGTCGGGTGAGCCGGCGTTGATGGTGAATGCGAATCAGACGACGCGGATCGTGGGTCTGGAGGAGGCGGAGAGCCGGGCTCTGCTGGAGGAGTTGTTCGAGGTCATGTACGCCGATGAGGGTGTGTATGAGCACGAGTGGCGTCAGGGTGATGTGGTGGTGTGGCACAACCTGGCGGTCCAGCACGCGCGGGGTGATCTGGGTGGTGACGGGCGGCGGACGCTGCGGCGGGTCGCGCTGGGTGAGAAGGGGTTCTGGGAGCAGTGCCCGACCCTGCGCTACGCCGACTTCGAAAACCACCGCAACACGGCCGAGGGCGAGGCGTCGGCTGCATGAGGCGCACGCTGTTCACGCCCGAGCACGAACAGTTCCGGCAGACCGCTCGCGCCTATTACCTGCGTGAATGCGTCCCGTACGCGCAGGAGTGGGAGCGCGCCGGGATGGTGAGCCGCGAGGCGTGGCGGGCGGCCGGCGCGGCCGGGCTGCTCGGCTGGCAGTACCCCGAGGAGTACGGCGGCCAGGGCATCGACGACTTCCGCTACAACGTCATCATGGCCGAGGAGATGGCCGCCACCGGCGCGGTCGGCATCGGCCTGGGGCTCCAGAACGACGTACTCCCCTCCTACCTGGCGCACCTCACCCCCGAACAGCGCAGCCGCTGGCTGCCGGGGATCGTCTCCGGCGAGACCGTGTGCGCACTGGCCCTCTCCGAGCCCGAGGCCGGCTCGGACCTGAAGGGGATGCGCACCACCGCCCGGCGCGAGGGCGCCCACTACGTGCTGAACGGCCAGAAGACGTTCATCACCAACGGGATCCTGGCCGACTTCGTGATCGTCGCGTGCAAGACCGACCCGGCCGCCGGACGCCAGGGCATCAGCCTGATCGTCGTGGAGCGCGGGACGCCCGGCTTCGAGCGGGGCCGCCGCCTGGACAAGGTCGGGCTGAAGTCCCAGGACACCGCCGAACTGCACTTCGACGAGGTGCGCGTGCCGGTGGACAACCTCCTGGGCGAGGAGGGCGCGGGCTTCGGCTACATGATGCGGAACCTGCCCAACGAGCGGATCGCCATCGCCGTCAGTGCGCTCTCCGGCGCCAACCGCGCCTTCGCGCTGGCGCTCGACTACGCCCGTACCCGCACCGCGTTCGGCCAGGCCATCGGAACCTTCCAGGCCAACCGGTTCGCCCTGGCCGACATGCGGGCCCGGCTGGATGCGGCGCAGGCCTACGTGGACACCTGCACCATGGCGCTGGTCGAGGGGAGCCTCACGGCCGTCGACGCCGCCGCGGCCAAGTACTGGACCACCGAGACCGCCTGGCAGGTCATCGACCGCTGCGTCCAGCTCTTCGGCGGCTACGGGTTCGTCAACGAGTACGAGATCGCCCGCATCTGGCGCGACAACCGGGTCCAGCGGATCTTCGGGGGGACCTCGGAAATCATGCAGGAGATCGTCGGCCGCTCCCTCGGGCTCTGAGCGTCCCTGCATCGCATCCGGACGCCAACAAACAGATAAATCAGTTAAATAATCCAACTAGTGATGCTAGGCTCTCAGGCGTAGCTGTCACGCGTGGAGTTGGGGGTTGTTGTGGCGGGTCTGGTGTGGGAGCCGACGTCGGCGGGTTGGGGTGCGCGGGTCGAGTGGGATCTGCGGGAGCCGTTGGATGCGGTGCGTGCGGGGGAGTTCGTGGAGTTGTTCCGTGCGCGGCATCTGCTGGTGTTCTCGGGTCAGGGTTTCTCGATGGAGGAGCAGATCCGGTTCATGGGGCATTTGGGTCCGGTGTTGCGTGAGGAGGGTTCGGGGCTGGGTTATGTCTCGAACGTGAAGGAGGGGGCGGCGCTGGGTTCGAGTGAGTTGTCGTTCCATTCGGACACGGGTCACTGTGCGGTTCCGTTGCAGGCGGTGTCGTTGTTCGCGGAGGACGTGGAGGGGTCGGTGACGGGGACGCGGTTCGCGAACATGGCTGCTGCGTATGGCCGGTTGTCGGCTGGTTTGCGGTCGCGGGTGGCGGGGTTGGTGTGTGAGAACGCGATGCCGATGTCGCTGGACGGTCGGAACGTGGGTCTTGAGGTGGCTGCGGGGATGCCGCGGGCGGAGCATCCGGTGGTGTGGCGTCATCCGGTGTCGGGTGAGCCGGCGTTGATGGTGAATGCGAATCAGACGACGCGGATCGTGGGTCTGGAGGAGGCGGAGAGCCGGGCTCTGCTGGAGGAGTTGTTCGAGGTCATGTACGCCGATGAGGGTGTGTATGAGCACGAGTGGCGTCAGGGTGATGTGGTGGTGTGGCACAACCTGGCGGTCCAGCACGCGCGGGGTGATCTGGGTGGTGACGGGCGGCGGACGCTGCGGCGGGTCGCGCTGGGTGAGAAGGGGTTCTGGGAGCAGTGCCCGACCCTGCGCTACGCCGACTTCGAAAACCACCGCAAGTCCGCTTGACCCCCCGCACGCAACGCCGCGCCGCCAGCCGGCGCGCCCAGTGTCCGACCGAACACCCCGAGGGGAAGAGACCCGTGCACGCTGACACAGTCCACCGACCCGTGAACACCGCCGAGCTCGGCCACCGGAGCACATCGGCGGTCGCCGCTCTCGTCATGCCCGCGCTGCGGGAGACCGTGGACACGATCGACAACCGCCTGCGACCCATCGTCGCCTACCACTTCGGCTGGATGGACACCGCCGGCCGCCCGGTGGCCAAGAGCAGCGGCAAGATGGTCCGCGCCGCGCTCGCCGTGCTGTCCGCCCAAGCCGTCGGCGGCGACCCGGAGCAGGCCGTGGTCGGCGCGGTCGCCGTCGAGTTGGTGCACAACTTCTCCCTCCTGCACGACGACGTGATGGACCGCGACCTCGAACGCCGCGGCCGGCCCACCGTCTGGTCCAAGTTCGGCATCCCGGCCGCCATCCTGGCGGGCGACATCCTGCTTGCCCGGGCCTGCGGCATGTTCGAGGGCCGCGACGGCGACCAGGGCTGGGCCACCAAGACCCTGATCGACGCGATCGCCGAACTGGCCGAGGGGCAGATGGCCGACCTCTCCCTCGAACGCCGCTCCTCGTCGACCCTGCGCGAGGCGCTGACCGTCTCCGAGCAGAAGACCGCCGCGCTGCTGCGCTGCGCCTGCGAACTGGGCGCCGGCCTCGCCGGCGCCACGGCGGAGCAGCGCGAGCGCCTCGGCTCCTTCGGCACCCACCTGGGCATGTCCTTCCAGCTGGTCGACGACGTCCTCGGCATCTGGGGCGACCCGGCGGTCACCGGCAAGCCGGTCCGCTCCGACCTGCACAACCGCAAGAAGAGCATCCCCGTCGTCGCCGCCCTCAACAGCGGCACCGAGGCCTCCCGGGAACTCGCCGCGCTCTACGCCGCCCCCGAGCCGCTCACGGAAGAGCAGGCGCGCCGCGCCGCCGAGCTGGTCGAGCTCGCCGGCGGCCGCGCATGGACCGAGGCCGAGATCGAACGGCACCGCTCCCTGGCCGTGGCCGAGTTGGCCGCCGCCGGGCTGACGGAGGAGCAGCAGGCCCCGCTGCTGGCCCTCGCCGACTACATAGCGTTCAGGAACCACTGATGACCGTCCCCGTCGTGCGGGTCGCCGCACGCCCGCTCTCGCCCGCCCTACGGCCGGGGGACATCCTCCTCGCCGACGCGCTCCACCGGCCCTCCGGGACGCAGCACACCCGGGCGTACGGGCTGCTCGCCGGCGCGCTGCGCGCCCGGGGCCGTACGGTCGTCACGGGCCCGGCCGCGGTGGCCGGGGCCCGGGCGCCCGAGGGGCGGGAGCCGGCTCTGGTGGAACTCCTGCCCGGTCAGGAGCTGCCCCACCCGGACGCACCGGCCGCCGTGCTGTGCGTCATACAGGACCCGGCGGACCCGGCCGGCGCCGACGAGGCCCGCGCGGCCGCGGACCGGGTGCTCGCCGACTGGAAGCGGGCCCGGGGCGACCGCCGGATCCGGCTGGCCGCGCCGCGTTCCTTCTGCGCCGGCGTGGAGCGCGCCGTCGACATCGTGGACCGCGCCCTCGACCAGTACGGCGCACCCGTCTACGTCCGCAAGCAGATCGTGCACAACCGGCACGTGGTGGACCGGCTCGCTGCCCGGGGCGCCGTCTTCGTCGACGAGCTCGACGAGGTCCCCGAGCACGAGCTGGTCGTCTTCTCCGCCCACGGGGTCGCCCCCGCCGTGCGCGACGCGGCCGCCGACCGCGGCCTGCGGGTGATCGACGCCACCTGCCCGCTGGTCACCAAGGTGCACGCCGAGGCCCGGCGGTTCGCGAGCCAGGGCAAGACCGTGGTCCTCATCGGGCACGCCGGCCACGAGGAGGTCGAGGGCACGATGGGCGAGGCCCCCGACCGCACGGTGCTGGTGCAGACCCCCGAGGAGGCCGCGGCCCTGGAGGTGCCCGACCCCGGGTCGGTCTCGTACCTCATGCAGACGACGCTGGCCATGTCCGAGGCCTCTGCCGTCGCCGAGGCGCTCGCCGACCGCTTCCCGGCCATCGCCGCGCCCCAGTCCGACGACATCTGCTACGCCTCGACCAACCGCCAGAACGCCGTCGAGGAGATCGCCGGAGAGGTGGACCTCCTCCTGGTGGTCGGCTCCGCCAACTCCTCCAACTCGGTGCGGCTGACGGAGCTCGCCGAACGCATGGGCACCACCGGCCACCTGGTCGACGACGTCTCGCACGTCGAACTCGGCTGGCTGCACGGCGGGGTCCGGCGGATCGGGCTCACGGCCGGCGCGTCGGCCCCGGACGAGCTGGTCCAGGAGATCATCGCGAACCTCGCGGCGCTCGGGGCGATCGAGGTCACCGAACACCCGGTGGCCACGGAGAACATCACCTTCCAGCTTCCGAAGGTGCTCAGGAGGGGCCGGAGCGACATGGAGACCACCGTTGACCGCCATTGATCTCGCCCTGCCGACGAAGCCGCTGCGCCGCACCACCCGGCAGCTCATGGTCGGCGCCGTGGGCGTCGGCAGCGAGCACCCCGTCTCGGTGCAGTCGATGACGACCACGGTCACCGCGGACGTCGAGGCCACCCTGCGCCAGATCGCCGAACTGACCGCCGCCGGCTGCGACATCGTCAGGGTGGCCTGTCCCAGCCGGGACGACGCGGAGGCGCTCCCGGAGATCGCCCGCAAGTCCAAGATCCCGGTCATCGCCGACATCCACTTCCAGCCGCGCTACGTCTTCGCCGCCATCGAGGCGGGCTGCGCCGGCGTCCGGGTCAACCCGGGCAACATCAAGGAGTTCGACGACCAGATCAAGGAGATCGCCCAGGCCGCGGCCGAGACCGGTACCCCGATCCGGATCGGGGTCAACGCCGGCTCGCTCGACCCGCGCCTCCTCGCCAAGTACGGCAAGGCCACGCCGGAGGCGCTGGCCGAGTCGGCCATGCGGGAGGCGGAGCTCTTCGCCGAGCACGACTTCCACGACTTCAAGATCTCGGTCAAGCACCACGACCCGATGGTGATGATCCGGGCGTACGAACTGCTGGCCGCCCAGACCGACTACCCGCTGCACCTCGGCGTCACGGAGGCCGGTCCGGCCTTCCAGGGCACCGTGAAGTCGGCCGTGGCCTTCGGCGCCCTGCTGCGCCAGGGCATCGGCGACACCATCCGCGTCTCGCTCTCGGCACCGCCCGTCGAGGAGGTGAAGGTGGGCCTGCAGATCCTCCAGTCCCTGGGGTTGCGGCCGCGGAAGCTGGAGATCGTCTCCTGTCCCTCCTGCGGGCGCGCGCAGGTCGACGTCTACCGGCTCGCCGAAGAGGTGAGCGCCGGCCTGGAGGGGCTGCCCGTGCCACTGCGCGTCGCGGTCATGGGCTGCGTGGTCAACGGTCCCGGCGAGGCCCGCGAGGCCGACCTGGGCGTCGCCTCCGGCAACGGCAAGGGCCAGATCTTCGTCAAGGGCGAGGTGGTCAAGACCGTACCCGAGTCGAAGATCGTGGAGACGCTGATCGAAGAAGCGCTGCGCCTCGCGGAGCAGAAGGGAGCGGACGCCGATGCGACTGGCTGACCTGACCGGGCCCGACGACCTCGGACCGCTCACCGACACCGAACTCGACGCGCTGGCCGCGGACATCCGGACCTTCCTCGTGGAGTCCGTCGCCAAGGTCGGCGGCCACCTGGGCCCCAACCTCGGGGTCGTCGAACTCACCATGGCGCTGCACCGGGTGTTCGAATCGCCCAAGGACGTGCTCCTCTTCGACACCGGCCACCAGGCGTACGTGCACAAGCTGCTGACCGGCCGCATGAAGGGGTTCGCCACCCTGCGCCAGGCCGGAGGGCTCTCGGGCTATCCGGACCGCGGCGAGTCCGAGCACGACGTCATCGAGAACTCCCACGCCTCCACGGCCCTTTCGTACGCCGACGGGATCGCCAAGGGCTTCGCGCTGGCCGGCTCGGCGCACCGCCGGGTCGTCGCAGTGGTCGGGGACGGCTCCCTCACCGGCGGTATGACCTGGGAGGCCCTGAACAACATCGGCGGCGCACCCGGCCGGCCCGTGATCATCGTGCTGAACGACAACGGCCGCTCGTACGCCCCCACCACCGGCTCCCTCGCCGACCACCTGCGCGCCCTGCGCGAGGGCGGCCCCGGCGACGGCACCCCCGGAGAGCCCGCCAACCTCTTCGAGACACTGGGCATCGGGTACATCGGTCCGGTCGACGGCCACGACCGCCCCGCGGTCGAGGCCGCGCTGCGCGAAGCCGCCGCGGCCGGCCGCCCGGTCGTCGTGCACTGCGTGACCACGAAGGGGCACGGCTACGCCCCTGCGGCCGAGGACCCCCACGACTGCTGGCACGCCATCGGCACCTTCGATCCCGCCACCGGCGGCCCGACCCCGACCGCCGGCCGCTCCTGGACCGCCGTCTTCGGCGAGGAGCTCGCCGAGGTCGGCGCCGCACGCCCCGACGTGGTCGCGATCACCGCCGCGATGCTGCAGCCGGTGGGACTGGAGCCGTTCGCCCGCCGCTTCCCGGACCGGACCTTCGACGTCGGCATCAGCGAGCAGCACGCGGTGGTCTCCGCGGCGGGCCTCGCGCACACCGGGCTGCACCCGGTGGTCGCCGTGTACTCCACGTTCCTCAACCGTGCCTTCGACCAAGTGCTGATGGACGTGGCCCTGCACCGTCTGCCGGTCACCTTCGTCCTCGACCGGGCGGGCGTCACCGGACCCGACGGGGCCAGCCACCACGGCATCTGGGACGCCTCCTGGCTGTCCCTGGTCCCGGGGCTGCGGATGGCCGCGCCGCGCGACGCCGAGGAGCTCAAGTCCGTGCTGTGGGAGGCGGTCGCCCACGAGGACGGGCCGACGGTCGTCCGGTTCCCCAAGGCGCAGGCCGGCGCCGGCATCCCGGCGCTCCGCCGGGATGCGGCCGTGGACGTGCTGTACGAAGCCCCGGCTGCGCGCGTCCTGCTCGTACCGGTGGGCCCCGTCGCGGCGGACTGCCTGCTCGCCGCGGAGGAGCTGGCCGGGCTGGGCATCGCCGCGACCGTGGCGGACCCGCGCTGGAGCGTGCCCGTACCCGACGGGCTGGCGGAACTCGCCGCCCGGCACGAGCTGGTGGTCACCGTCGAGGACAACCTGGCCGGCGGCGGCCTGGGCGCCCGCCTCACGCAGCAGCTCGCCGAGCGGGGCACGGCCACCGCCGTCCGCTCCGCCGCCCTCCCGACCGCTTTCCTGCCGCACGGCGACCGCGCGGCCATCCTGCGCCGGCAAGGCATCGCCCCGGACGCCCTCGTCCAACGGATCACCGCCTGGCTGCGGCCACAAGCCGCCACGCGCTGACCGCGGCGGCCGGGCGACCGTCCCGCGGCCGCCGTGACCCATGGCTTCACACCAGCCTGTAAGGAGTCGTTCCCATGCCCTCGCACCTCCCCTTCGCCCGCCAGCTCCGGCTGCGCAGGCTCTACCGGCACGGTGACCAGCGGCTCGTGGTGGTCCCCCTCGACCACTCGATCACCGACGGGCCCATCACCGGGGGCCGCCGCGTCGGGCAGCTCGTCCGGAGCCTGGCGCACAGCGGAGTGGACGCGACCATCGTCCACAAAGGGACGCTGCGCTGCATCGACCCGGCGTGGTTCGCGCACATGTCGCTGATCGTGCACCTGAGCGCCAGCACCGTGCACGCCCCCGACCCGAACGCCAAGTACCTCGTCGCCACGGTCGAGGAGGCGGTGCGGCACGGCGCCGACGCGGTCAGCGTGCACGTCAACATCGGCTCCGACGAGGAGAAGCAGCAGATCGCCGACCTGGCCCGGGTGGCCGAGGCCTGCGACCGCTGGAACATGCCGCTGCTGGCCATGATGTACCCGCGCGGGCCGCGGGTCGACAATCCCCGGGACCCCGAGCTGATCTTGCACGCGGCCTCGCTCGCGGCCGACCTCGGCGCCGACATCGTCAAGACGCTGTACACCGGCTCGCCGGAGACGATGGCGCAGGTCACCGACACCTGCCCGCTGCCGATCCTGGTCGTCGGCGGTCCCCGGCGCGATGTGCTCGACGACACGCTGGCGTACGTGGAGGAGACGCTGGGCGCGGGCGCGGCGGGCGTGGCCATGGGGCGCAACGTCTTCCAGGCCCCGGATCCGGGCAAGGCGGCCCGGGCCCTCGTGGACCTGGTCCACGGCGGCCCCGCGGGTCTGCGCCCGATCGACCTCGGCATCACGGCCCGCGAGCTGTCCCGGCCGATGAGCTGAACCCCGCCCCCGCCCCCGGCGACGTACGACGCGTCGGACGCCGTCCGATTTCCCGCACTGATGGAGAGAGAGAAATGAAGCTGAGCTGGTTGGATGTCCGCACCGTCGGGGATGCGAAGGAGGCCGTCCTCCAGGAGGCTCTGCACCACCGCATCGAGGGCGTCGTGTCGAACACCGCGGCGGACCTGGAGGGGCTGCCCCCGACGGTCACCAAGGTCCTGCTCCCGGACCCGGGCGCCCTGCCGGACGAGTTCGGCGCCGCCGACGTGGTGGTGGTCGACCCCGCCACCCACGGGATCACCCCCGCGGAGCTGCGCATCCTCTTCCCGTCGGTGGAGTTCGGCCGCTTCGTCGAGATCGTGGACGCCGACACGTTGGAGCTGGCGTGCGAGTCGGCCCGCACCGAGCCCTACAGCGTCCTGCTGTTCCGCGACCCCACCAAGATTCCCCTGGAGATCGTGATCGCCGCGGCGGCCAAGGCCACCGGCAGCCTGATCACGGTGGCCCAGGACGTCGAGGAGGCCGAGATCATCTTCGGTGTCCTGGAGCACGGCTCCGACGGCGTGATGATGGCCCCGCAGGCCGTCGGTGACGCGACGCGCCTCAAGGAATGCGCCCGCCTGGACACCCCCGCCCTCGACCTGGTCGAGCTGGAGATCACCGGCACCGCGCACGTGGGCATGGGCGAGCGGGCCTGCGTCGACACCTGCAGCCACTTCCGCGAGGACGAGGGCATCCTGGTCGGCTCCCACTCCAAGGGCATGATCCTGTGCGTCAGCGAGACCCACCCGCTGCCGTACATGCCGACCCGCCCCTTCCGGGTCAACGCCGGCGCCATCCACTCGTACACCCTGTCGAAGGACGAGCGGACCAACTACCTCAGCGAGCTGAAGTCGGGCAGCAAGGTGCTGGCCGTGGACGTCAAGGGCCAGACCCGCCTGGTCACCGTGGGCCGGGTCAAGATCGAGTCCCGTCCGCTGATCTCCATCGACGCGGTTGCCCCGAACGGGCAGACCGTCAACCTGATCCTCCAGGACGACTGGCACGTGCGCGTGCTCGGCCCCGGCGGCGCGGTCCTCAACAGCACGGAGCTGAAGCCCGGCGACAAGGTGCTCGGCTACCTGCCCAGCGCCGACCGGCACGTCGGCTACCCGATCGACGAGTTCTGCCTGGAGAAGTGAGCCGGCATGAGTGAGAGCCACCCCCGGATCGCGGTGGTCGGTGGCGGCATCGCCGGGCTGACGGCGGCCGCCTCGCTGCTGCGCGCCGGCGTCCCGTGCACGGTGTACGAGCGGGCCACCGCCTTCGCGGACGCCGGGGCCGGCATCCAGTTGGCTCCCAACTCGGTACGCCTCCTGCACGAGCTGGGCCTGGCCGCGGTCCTGGACCGGCGGGCGACCCGCGCGCGGGCGATCGAGACCCGGCGGTGGGACGACGGCCGCCTCCTCGCGCGCACCTCCCTGGGTGAGGCGTGCGAGAGCCGCCACGGAGCCCCGTACCACCTCATCCAGCGCGCCGACCTGCATCGGAGCCTGCTGGAGCTGCTGCCGCCCGGCACCGTACGGCACAGCTCGGCCTGCACCTCCTTCGAGGAACACCCGGACGGCGTGACGCTGCACTTCGCGGACGGCTCCGCGGAGCGGGCCGATGCCGTCGTCGCGGCGGACGGCATCCACTCCGGCTTCCGCAACGCCCTGGTGGGCGACCGGCCCACGTTCACCGGGCTCACCGTCTACCGGGGCCTGGTGCCCGCGGACCGGCTGCCGGAGTTCTCCGCCGTGCCGCAGGTGTACTTCTGGCTCGGGCCCGGGGGCCATGTGACGGCCTATCCGATCACGGGCCACGGCCTGATCCACTTCAGCGCCGTGACCACGTCGCCGGACTGGGACCCGGACACCTGGTCCGCCCCCGGCACCCCGGAAGAGGTCGCGGCCGCCTTCACGGGCTGGAACTCCGAGGTCGGCGCACTGGCCGCGGCGGCCGAAGAGGTCCACCACTGGGCGCTGTTCGACCGCGACTGCGTGGGCGGCTGGTGCACCGGCCGGGTGGCGCTGGCCGGCGACGCCGCCCACCCGATGGTCCCGTTCCTCTCCCAGGGCGCCAACCAGGCCATCGAGGACGCCGCCGTGCTCGCCGCCCTGCTCCGGGACTGTGATCCGGACCAGGTTCCCGCGGCGCTGCGGCGCTACGAGGAGGTGCGGCTGCCGCGGGCGGCCGCCGTGCACCGGCGCTCCCGCGAGCGCGGCGGCGAGTTCCACCTGCCGGACGGCCCGGAGCAGCGGGCGCGGGACGCGGCCATGCCCGGGGCGGAGCGGCTGGACGCGTACGCCTGGCTCTACGGGTACGAGGCGCTGCCGCAGGGCGTGCGCCGTTGGGGCGGACCGGGCGCAGACCGCAAGGACATCGGAGGGAACAAGGTTGGATTCCGGCACACGTGACAGTTATCTCGACCGCCTCGGCGTCGGGTTCCCGGCCCGGGCGGACGCCGGGTACCTGAGGGTGCTCCAGGAACGCCACCTCATGAAGGTGCCGTTCGAGAACATGCACATCCGGTCGGGCCGCCCCACCGCGCTCGGCTACGCCGCGGTCGACAAGATCGCCCGCGGGGGGCGCGGCGGCACCTGCATCGAGCTGGCGAGCTCCTTCGAGCAACTGCTGCGTGCCGTGGGCTACTCGGCCGTCTCGGTGCTCGGCGGCCGGATATTCCACGGCGGACGCTTCATGGCCCCCGTGGTCCACTTCGTCCTGAAGGTGGAGACGCCCGAGCCCTGGCTGGTGGACGTGGGCTTCATGCGCGGCAGCCGCTTCCCGCTGCGGTTCGGCGAACGCGAGCCCCAGCAGGACCCGGAGGGCGAGTTCCAGCTGGTGGACCGGGAGGGCGGCCTGGAACTGCTCCGGGACGGCGTACCGCAGTACCGGCTGGACCTGACGCCGCTGCGGTTCGAGGACATCCCGCCGACCTGGTGGGCGTGGACGCTGCCCGAACTGCCGATGTCGCACCTGCTCATGGCCTCGGTCCTGGACCGGTCCGGGCGCACCACCATGGTCGACCAGCGGCGGCTGATCCGGTTCGTCGACGGCACGACCGTCGAGCAGCTGCTGGAGAGCCCCGAAGAGGTGCTGGAGGCGTACCGGACCCGGTTCGGCATCGAGCTGGACCGGGTGCCCGAGCCGGGGCCCGGCCCGACGGAGGACGACCCGCTGGTGCTTGAGCAGTACCGCGCCTGGTTCGTGGCGCAGTACGGGGACCCGGCGGTGACCCCCGTCGCCGGCGGCTTCCCGCTGCGCTGAGGACCGAAGACCCACCGGGGCGGAGGGCGTTCGGCCGGAACCGTGAGTTCCGGCAGGGCGCCCTTCCGTATGCCCGCGCCCGGGCCCCGGTTCCGGGGCGGTCAGCGCACCGGACGGGCCTTCCAGAAGTAGTTGTGCACCCCGTCCGAGGTCAGCATGCGCCGGAAGGTCATGGCCACCCGCATGCCGCTGCGGACCTCCTCGGCCCGCGCGTCGGTGAGCTCGCACCGGAACCGGCCGCCCCCGTCGAATTCGACGACGGCGAGGATCAGCGGCGGGTGCGGGGAGTGGGCCAGGTGGTCGACGGTGTGGGTGACGACGGTCGCTTGCACGCCGGCGAGCCGCTCCTCGGCCATCCGGTCCACGCTCCGGCAGCCGCTGCAGAGCCGGGCCGGCGGGAGCGCGCGCGTGCCGCAGTCGGTGCACCGGCCGGCCACGAGGCCGAACTTCCAGTCCACCTGCCGCCAGGCCGGCGGCGCGGCGGGCGCCGCCGGCACCGGCCGGGCCTGCGGCTGCCGGAACAGGAACCCCCTCCAGGTCAGGTAATCGCCGTAGGAGAGCGTGTCGTCCCCGGCGGCAGCCCGGTCGGCGACCGGAACGGCGGGCCGGCCGGCGGCCAGCCCCTCGCCGGCCTCCAGCAGCAGCACCCACGCGCCGTCGCCGAGGACCACCAGCGCGATCCGCTCACCCGGCCGCGCGCGGTCGAGTGCGTCCGCGAGCAGCAGCCCCGGCTGGGCCGTGCCGGGGTTGCCGACGGTCCCCGCCAGGACGCCGGCGCTCTTGGCGGGGGCCCGGCCGGTCCGCACGCCCAGTCGGGCGGCCACGGACTTCAGGGCGCGCTGGTGGAGTCCGGCGACGGCCACGTGGTCGATGTCTCCTCCCTCCAGCCCGGCCTGCCGCAGCGCCTCGTCGAAGGCCGCCTCGGCGGCCGGGACGTGGATCTGCTCGGTGAAGCGTTCCTCCGAGGCCGAGGCGGCCGAAGCGCCGGGCGCCCGCCAGCGGTCCATCACCTCGTGGGTGACCGAGGCCCTCGCGAGGACCTCGGCGAGCGCGGGCCGCCGGCTGCCGTCGCCGAAGAGGAAGGCCGCGGCGGCGTCCCCGCCGGCCCGCTCGTCCGGGCTGCCCGGCGCCCCGGTGCGGACGTCCGACAGGACCACCAGCGTGTCCTCGTCCGCCCGGGCGGCCAGGTGCAGGGCCCCGGCGCCGGAGCGGACCGCACCCGCCATGTCCACCGCGAGGGCCTGAGCGGGCAGCCCCAGCGCGGCATGGACCGCCGCCGCGTTGGTTTTGTCCGCGTACGGCGGGGTGGCCGTGGCGAACAAGAGGCTCCGCACGTGCGGCAGGGCGTCCGGGCAGCCCTCCAGCGCGGCGAGCGCGGCGGCCGTCCCCAGCGTGGTGCTGTCCTCGTCGTACGAGGCGACCGCGCGCGTGCCGCCTCCCGCGGCGGTCCCGAGAAGGTCCCCGATGGCGCTGCGCCGGAGGCGGTAGTGGGGCACGTAGGTGCCGTAGGCGACGAGTGACGTCACGTCTCGCTCCTCTTGATGAGTAAGATCAGTAGTATTATCTAACTGTATGGAGGTGAGGTGTCGTGCCGTCACGCGGTATACGGGACAAGGTCGCCGTCGTGGGCATGGGGTGCACGAGGTTCGGAGAGCACTGGAACGCCTCGGCGGACGACCTGATGCTGGAGGCGGCCCTGGCCGCCTGCACCTCGGCCGGGATGGCTGCCGACGCGGTGGACGCCCACTGGCTGAGCACCCTCGCCTCCGGCTCCTCGGGGCTGATGCTCTCGCGCGCACTGCGCCTGCCATACCGGCCCGTCACCCGCGTCGAGAACTACTGCGCCGGGGGCTCGGACGCCCTGCGCAACGCCTGCTACGCCGTGGCCAGCGGCGCCTACGACACGGCGCTCGCCGTGGGGGTCGAGAAGCTGAAGGACTCCGGCACCTCCGGCCTGGCGGCCGCCGAGGTGCCCGGCGACGGCACGCGGCCCGACCTCACCGCACCGGCCGCCTTCAGCCTGGTCGCGCAGGCGTACGGGGAGAGGTACCGGCCGCCGAGCGGCGCGCTGCGCGAGGCGCTGGACCGGATCGCCTGGAAGAACCACGCCAACGGCGCACTCAACCCGCGAGCGCACTTTCGGCGGGCCGTGCCGCTGGACACCATCCGGGCCGCTCCCCGGGTGGCGGGCGAACTCGGGCTCTTCGACTGCTCGGGCGTCAGCGACGGGGCGGCGGCCGCCCTGGTCGTGCGCGCCGAGGACGCGTACCGCTATACGGACAAACCGCTCTTCGTGAAGGCGCTGGCGCTCGCCGCGGGACCGGCCGCCGGCCCGGCGGATCCGGGGTACGACTTCACCTCCTTCCCCGAAGTCCGGCATTCCGCCGCGGACGCCTACCGGCAGGCCGGAATTTCCGATCCCCGAACCGAACTGGCGCTGGCAGAAGTGCACGACTGCTTCACCATCACCGAACTGGTGCTGATGGAGGACCTCGGATTTGCCGAGCCCGGCACCGCCTGGCGATCCGTCCTGGCCGGTGAATTCGACCGGGACGGCGTACTGCCGGTGAATACCGACGGCGGGCTGAAGGCATTCGGCCATCCGATCGGCGCCTCGGGGCTGCGAATGCTCTTCGAATGCTGGCTGCAATTGCGCGGGGAAACACCGGAAGGCGCCGCGCTGACCGGAAATACGGCGCACCGGAAACTCGCCCTCACCCACAATCTCGGTGGTGGCCCGGGGGAGTGCCTCTCCTTCGTCTCCATCGTCGGATCCGAACCCTCGGAATGAGGAACGCGCCTCCGGCGCAGAGAGAAAAGGAGGAACACATGGCGGAAACGTGTGAGGGCCGGGTCGTGGTCGTCACGGGCGCCGGCAACGGCATCGGGCGGGCGCACGCCCTGGCCTTCGCCCGGGCCGGCGCCCGGGTCGTGGTCAACGACCTCGGCGTGGCCCGGGACGGCTCGGGCGATTCGACCCGCCCCGCCGAGGCGGTGGCCGAGGAGGTGGCGGCCCTCGGCGGCAGGGCCGTGGTCAACTTCGACGACGTCTCGGATTGGGCGGGGGCGCAGCGCCTGGTCGAGCAGGCGGTGGCCGAGTTCGGCCGAGTGGACACCGTGGTCAACAACGCCGGGATCCTGCGGGACCGGGCGCTGGTCAACATGACCGAGGAGGACTGGGACGCGGTGACCGCCGTCCACCTCAAGGGCACCTTCGCCGTGCTGCACCATGCCGCCCGCCACTGGCGGGAGCGGGCCAAGGCGGGCGAGGCGGTGGCGGGCCGGGTGGTCAACACCACCTCGACGTCGGGCCTCTACGGCAACCCCGGGCAGTCGAACTACGCGGCGGCCAAGGCCGGCATCGCCGCCCTCACGGTCGGGGCGGCCCAGGAGCTGGCCCGGTACGGGGTGACGGTGAACGCGGTCGCGCCGGCCGCGCTGACCCGGATGACCGAGGACCTGGGCGTCATGCCCGCCCTGGCCGAACAGCACGACCTGCGGCCGGAGAGCGTCTCACCAGTCGTTGTCTGGCTCGGCGGCCCCGGATCGGGACATGTCACCGGCCGGGTCGTCACCGTCTTCGGCAGCCGGATCTCGGTCGCGGAGGGATGGGTCGACGGCCCCTCGGCGAGCGCCCCCGACGGCTGGCGCCCGGAGACGGTCGGCGAGGCCCTGACCGCACTGGTGGAGCGGGCCGCCCCCAATTCCGACGCGTTCGGGCGGCGTCCTGTCTGATACTGCGCGGGCTGGCCGGGCGCGGCCGTCAGTCCAGGAGCTCCAGGCGCGTGTTGGCGCCGCTCGCGCTGATTTCCTTCTCCATGGCGGCGATGTGGGCGAGCCAGTGGGCCTCGGCCTCGTCCGCCTTGCCGGCCTGGACCAGCTCGACGAGCTTGGCGTGGACGTCCTGGTCGGCGCGGGTGCGCCCCTTGCGGGCGGTTGCCACGTGCGGGCTGCCGGCGTCGTAGAAGACGCACTGGAGGGTTTCGCTCAGCGCGGTCACCGCCCGGTTGCCGCTCAGCTCGACCAGGGTGGCGTGGAAGGAGGCCTCGGCCTCGGCCAGCGCCCGGGCGTCGCCCTTCGCCGCGGCCTCGGTCGCCAGGGCCTCGTGCAGACGCCCGATGTCACCGGGGGTGTGCCGGGTGGCGAGCTGCCGGGCGCACGGCGCTTCGATCGCGCCGAGCAGCTGGAACATCTCGCCGAGCCTGGTCTGGCGGTATTCCAGGATGAGCCCCAGGTAGCGGGCGGCGACACGGGGATCGGGCGCATTCACGCGGGCGCCGCCGTGCACACCGCGGCGGACGCTGATCAGTTCTTCTGATTCCAGAACGCGAATTGCCTCACGCAGCGTGGGCCGGGAAATGCCGAACTGTTCCATGAGCGCCGATTCGGAGGGCAGTGCGTCACCGGGAGCGACTTCGCCCCGGATAATGACGCGTCGCAGCGCGGCCGCCACCAGTTCCGCGGTCTTGGGGACGCGGACGCGAAGTCCGGCTGCTTTCCGGCCGTTTGGCGTGGCCTTCGGCATTCCGCCTGCGTCGGTCAAGGCGTTCCTCCTGGTGTCGTGCTTCACGATGCGATGTGCGTGGTTTCGGTAGGCACTTCTGCACACCGGCAGGGGGGCGATTGTTCTAAATCATCAGCTCAACGTTACTCAGTATAGCAAGGTTGAATATTTGATGGTCAGGTGTGTGAACGTCCGCCCCCTCCGCCTCACCTGCCGGTCGGGCGGGTGGCTGCGGCGTCGGGTGGGATGGTACCGTTAAATTAGTTTACTAAGTAATCCTTGGGGGCTGCTATGGGGAGACTTGAAGGCAAGGTCGTCATCGTCACCGGCGCCGCGTCCGGCATCGGTGCCGTCACCGCCGCCCGGCTGGCCGAAGAGGGCGCTCGCGCGGCCGTTGCGGATGTGGACGAAGCGGGGGCGCACCGTGTCGCGGAGGCGATCCGGGCCGCGGGGGGCGAGGCGGTCGGCGTCGGCGTCGACCTGGCCGACACCGGCTCGGTGCGCGCCATGGTCGAGCGGGCCGTCCAGGAGTTCGGCGGGCTGGACGTCCTCCACAACAACGCCGCGGCCACCGTGCTGGCCGCCTCCCGTGACCTGCCGGTCGCCGACGCGGACCCCGACGTCTGGGACGAGACCATGAGGGTCAACGTGCGCGGCACCATGGTCGCCATCCAGGCCGCGCTGCCGCACCTGGTGGCCCGCGGCGGCGGATCGGTCATCAACACCTCCTCCGCCGCCGGCCTGTCAGGAGACCTGGGCCACCCGGCTTATGCCGCGTCCAAGGCGGCGATCGTGAACCTCACCCGCTACGTGGCCACCCAGGCCGGCAAGAGCGGTGTGCGCTGCAACGCCATCGCCCCCGGCCTGATCATCACCAGCCCTGAGCGGGAGGCGGCCTACGGGTCGATGCTCCGCCACCACCTCACGCCCCGGCTGGGCCGCCCCGAGGACGTGGCCGCGCTCGCGGTCTTCCTCGCCTCCGACGAGTCCGCGTTCATCACCGGACAGACACTCGTCGTCGACGGCGGGCTCCTCGCACACCAGCCGTATTACGCCGATCTGGCCCGCCGGAGTTCCGCATGCTGACGCCGACGCCCGAACTCGCCCTGCGCACCCTGGAGATGCGGCTGGGCGACCGCCGTGGACCGGGCGCCGCGCCGTCGGAGCCCGTGGCCGCAGGCCCCGGCGGCCAGGTGGAGACCCGTCTGACCTGGTACGGCGGCGCGGCCGTCGACCCGTTCCGCCCCGGCGGCGAGGCCGCCGTACAGGCGCTGTCCGGGCTGATGCACGTCCACGGGCAGGAAGCGGGCGCACCCCGTCGGCTCGGGCTGCCGGCCGCCTCCGTCGCCGCGGGCATCCTCGCGGGGCACGGCGTGCTCGCCGCCCGGATCGCCCGGGCCCGCGGGGCCGCCGTCCACACGGTGGAGACCTCCGTGCTCCGCGCCGCCACCCTGCTGGCCGGGCACTACGTGGCCGAGGCCACCGCCCCCGATCCCTGGGGCCCCGCCGTCAAGGGAACCGGTACGCCCCCGCCCTTCCGCAGCGCCGACGGGCCCGCCTTCGAGGTGGAGACCTTCGACCCGGGCGCCTGGCGGCACTTCTGGCAGGCCCTGGGTGCGGACGCCGCGGCCCTCGGCCGCTCCTGGACCGCCTTCCAGTACCGCTACGTCAAGGGCTACTGCTTCCTGCCCGACGAACTGCACGCGGTGGCGGCCCGGACCCCCTGGTCCCGGATCACTGCGACCGCGGCCGAGTTCGGACTCAGCCTGGCGGCCCTGCGCGGCTACCGGGAGGTGCTGGCCGAACCCGGCCGGAGCGAGGACCGAGCCCTGCTCACCCCGCTGACCGCCGCGGACGGCGGCGCCGCCCGGCCGCCGCACCCGGGCGGCTTGCCGCTCGCCGGACTGCGCGTGGTCGAGGCGACCAGCCGCGTCCAGGGCCCGCTGACCGGCCTGCTGCTGAGCCGGCTCGGTGCCGAGGTGACCTGGATCGAGCCCCCGCAGGGCGACCCCAGCGGCATGGGCGCCCTGTTCCACCAGGGCAAGCGGCGGGTCGGGATCGACTTGGGCGGTCCGGCCGGGCGCGCCGGGCTCCGCGAACTCGCCTCCACCGCCGATGTGTTCCTGCACAACTGGCGGCCGGGCAAGGCGGAGGAATGGGGTTTCGGCCCAGCGGACCTGGCCCGCGTCAACCCGCGCCTGGTGCACGCGGCAGCGTCGGGATGGGGCTCCCGCGCCGACCGGGACGCCGTGCTGGGCACCGAGTTCATGGTGCAGGCGTACGCCGGCGTCACCGAGGGCAACACCCCGGCCCACCGGAGCCCCGCCACGACCCGGGTGCTGCTGTGCGACATGTTCGGCGCGCTGGTCACCTGTGAAGGCGTCCTCCAGGGGCTCCTGCGGCGGGAGCGGGAGGGCCGCGCCTGGCAGGTCGAGGCCTCCCTGCTCGGCGGGGCCATGGCGCTCCAGTCGGAGCTGCTCCTGGGGCTGGCGGCCGGCGACGAGAGCGGCCGGCGGGCCGGCCGGCCGCTGTGGCTGCCGGTGGACGAGCCCCTGCCCACCGCGGACGGCCACCTCGTGCTCGGCGCGGACGACGACGCGGCCCGGCGCACGGTCTGCGACCTCCTCGGCGTCCGCGCCGGGGCCCGCGGACAGGCTGCCGGGCAGGTGCGGGAACGTCTGCGGGACGAGCCCGCCGAGCACTGGGAGAAGCGGCTCACCGACGCCGGCCTCCCGGCGGCGGTGGTCTCCGACGATCTTGAGGCGCTGCCCGCGGACCCCCGGCTCGCCCCCCTCTTCACCACTCTCGGCGACGGCACCCGGGTGCCGGCCTCGCCGTGGGTCTTCCACTCATGACGAACAAGAGCGCCCCGGCGCACGGAGAAGGCGACATGGAAGCCGCGAGCCGACTGGTCACTGCGCTGCACGAAGCCGCCCTGCGCTGGCCCGAACGGCCGGCCATCACCTTCCAGGGGCGCACCCTCAGCTACTTGGAGTTCTGGGCTCGGGCGGGGGCGCTGGCCGCCGCCTGCCGCTCGATGGGCGTGACGGCGGGGGACAGGATCGTGTGCCAGCTTCCCAACTCGCCCGAGTACCTGGTGGCGGTGGCCGCCGCCTGGCGGTGCGGGGCCGTGCTGGTGGGCGCCGACCACGACCTGACCGGCCCGGAACTGGTCTCGCTGCTCGGGCGGACCGGGGCCGTCGCCCTGGTGTACCGGCCGCGCCGCGCGGCCGAGGTGCCCGTCGAACCCCTGGACGACGTACGCCGGGAGTGCCCGGGCGTCCGGCTGATCGTCCACGACGACGAGCGACCGCGGCCCCGGGAGTTCCGGCTGGCGGACCTGACGGACCTGACGGGCCGGCCGGGGGACCCCGTACCGGCCGAGGCGCCCGCGCCCGGGGTGGACGACTCCGGCACGGCCCTGCTGCTGCTCACCTCGGGCACCACGGGACAGCCGAAGTGCGTGGTGGAGACCTTCGACGCACTGTCGGCCAAGCTGGACTGCTTCAGCTCGGCCTACCGGCCCGGGGAGTCGGACGTCCACCTGGTGTACCTGCCGCTCGCCCATGCGCTGGGGCTCAAGATGTCCATGATCGCGCTGACCCGGGGCAGCCGGCTGGTGCTCATGGAGCGCTTCTCGCCCGCGGGCGCGCTCCGGCTGATCACCGACGAGGGGGTCACCGTGGTGCCCGGCACTCCGGCGCACTTCCAGCTGATGCTCGACACGCTGGACCCGGCGGTGCACGACCTGAGCACCCTGCGCTGGGCGGTCGCCGGCGCGGCCTCCTTCCCCGGCGCGCTGCTCACCGCGCTCTACACCACCTTCGGTGTCCGGCTGTTCTACGTGTACGGGTGCAGCGAGGGCTTCCTGTGCCACACCGTCGACCGCACGGAGATCGAGGCGGGCTCGGTGGGGCGCACGGTGTTCCAGGGACCGCCGGGGACCGCGCCCAACGGTCGCGTGGCGATCTTCGCCCGGGACGGCTCGGGCCCCGTCGGCCCGGGTGAGGTGGGCGAGATCGTCTTCGGGGCGGACCGGCCCGTGCGCTACTGGGGACAGGACCCGGTGGCGGCCGACGGCTGGTACCACACTGGAGACCTCGGGCTGGTCGACGAGGAGGGCCGGCTCCATGTGAAGGGCCGGATGAAGGAACTGGTGAACCGCGGCGGGCTGAAGGTCTCGTGCGCGGAGGTCGAGTCCGCCGTCACCGCCCTGCCGGGCGTCGTCGACTGCGGGATCTTCCCGGTCCCGGACCGGGTGCTGGGCGAGGCCATCGGTGCGTATGTGGTACTCGCCCCCGGCGAACCGGAGTTCAGGGTCGAGGAACTGCGGGCCCGGCTGGGCCGGTCACTGGCCCGGCACAAGATGCCGGACGCCCTGTGGATCGTGGACCGGGTGCCCCGTACCAAGATCGGCAAGGTGGACCGGGCGGCCCTGCGGCTGGTGCCCGATGCCGCGGCCGCCGGTGCCGCCGGCTAGTGGTGCCGGAGGTGCGGGAGGCCGTGGTGACTATGGGAAACCTACAAAGCCTGCCCGGTCGAATCGGTCGACTTCTTCCCTGACTGACGAGGTTTCGGCTGACATGATCTTCATGAGATCGGCAAGCGTCTTGTGAAATCCCTACTACGTTGAGGAGACAGAGAATGGCTGGAAACGGTCAGGTCGTGGTCACGGGCATGGGTGCCCTCACCCCGGTGGGCGCCGACGCGCCGTCGTCGTGGTCGGCTCTGCTGGCCGGAAAGTCCGGGGTGCGCTTCCTGGACGAGGAGTGGGCCGCGGACCTGCCCGTGCACGTCGCGGCCGGCCTGCCCTCGGACCCGGCCGCGCTGCTGCCCCGAGTGGAAGCCCGGAAGCTGGACCGCGGCGAGCAACTGGCCATCCTCAGCGCCCGGGAGGCCTGGCAGGACGCCGGTGCTCCCCAGGTCGCCCCGGAGCGGCTGGCCGTGGTCATCGGCACCGGCACCGGCGGCGTCCTGACCACCCTCGGCCAGGACGACCTCTTCGAGCGCTCGGGCGCCCGCCGGCTGTCGCCGTTCGCCGTTCCGATGCTCATGCCCAACGGCCCGGCGGCCTGGGTCAGCATGGACCTCGGTGCCAAGGGCGGCGCGCGGACGCCGGTGAGCGCCTGCGCCTCCGGGGCCGAGGCCCTCGCCATGGCCCAGGACCTGATCCGCGCCGGGCGGGCCGACGTGGTCGTCGCCGGCGGTGTCGAGGCGTGTCTGCACCCCTTCACCATCGCCGCCTTCGCCCAGATGAAGGCGCTGTCCACCGAGTCCGAGAACCCGGAGGCGGTCTCCCGCCCGTTCGACGCCGCCCGGTCCGGTTTCGTCATGGGCGAGGGCGCGGGGATCATGGTGCTGGAGAGCGCCGAGTTCGCCCGTGCCCGCGGCGTGCGCACGTACGGCTCGCTGGCCGGCAGCGCGGTGAGCTCCAGCGCCCACCACATCACCGCCTCCGACGCCGACGGCCAGGTCTTCGCGATGGAACACGCCATGCGCGACGCGGGCGTCGACCCGCAGGACATCGGAGTGGTGCACGCGCACGCCACCTCCACCGAGTCCGGTGACGTGGCCGAGGCCGAGGCGATCCGCAGGGCCGTCGGCCGGCACGCCGCGGTGACGGCCACGAAGTCGATGACCGGTCACATGCTGGGGGCCTCCGGCGCGGTGGGCGCGATGGTCGCGCTGCTCGCCCTCAAGGAGGGCAACGTCCCCGCCACGCTCAACCTGGACCGGCTCGACCCGCGGGTCGACCTGGACGTGGTGTGCGGCGAGAACCGCACCGGCCAGTGGTCGGCGGCCCTGGCCAACTCGTTCGGGTTCGGCGGGCACAACGTCAGCCTGGTGTTCACCAAGTAGTCCGCAGGACAGGGGGAAGCAAAAAGATGAGCGCTTACGACACCCGGACCGTCGAGGACGTCCGGGCATGACGGAGACGGCCTCCCGGCGCACCGGCCGCAACACGCGCCGCCCAACGGGCGCGCCCGACACCCGGGACACCCCGGGCGGCCGGGGTGCGGCCCTGCGCGGCCGCCCCTGGCTGACCGCTATCACCCTGTCCCTCGCCGCGATGATGGTGTCGCTCGACAGCACCATCGTCGCCGTGGCCCAGCCGGTCATGCAGGCCCGCCTCGGCGCCTCGCTGGCCGAGATGCAGTGGGTGACCAACGGCTACCTGCTCGCGGTGGCGGTCCTGCTGATCGTCGCGGGCCGGATGGGCGACCTCTTCGGCCACCGCAGGGTGTTCGTGGTGGGCACGGTCGGCTTCACCCTCGCCTCGGCAGCCATCGGCTTCTCCCAGGGCATCGGGTCGGTGATCGCCTTCCGGGTCCTCCAGGGCGTCTTCGGCGCGCTCATGCAGCCGGCCACCCTGGCGCTGATCATGAAGGCCTTCCCGGAGGAGCGGATCAACGCCGCCCTGGCGGCCCGCAGCAGTGTGATCGCCGTCTCCATGGCTCTGGGCCCCATCGCCGGCGGCCTGATCGTGCACTACGCGAGCTGGCAGCTGGCCTTCCTGATCAACGTCCCGCTGGGCGCGCTCACCCTCCTCCTGGCCTTCCTCGTACTCCGTGAAGTCCGCGAGGCCGGGGCCGCGCGGTCCTGGGACCTGCCGGGAGTGGGACTGCTCAGCACCGCGCTGTGCGCCCTGATCTGGGGGCTCACCGCAGTCTCGGACGCGGGCTGGACGGATTCGGGGGTGCTGGTGCCGCTCGGCCTCGCGCTCGCCTCCGGCGGCTGCTTCGTGGCGTGGGAGCGCCGGGCGCCCCACCCGGTCGTACCGATGGAGCTGTTCCGGTCCCGGCTGCTGTCCGTCGGCGTGCTGCTGCTGGTGGTGAACGCGTTCAGCCTGTTCGGCGCGACGTTCTTCCTCTCCTTCTCCCTCCAGCACGTACGCGGCCTGACCGCGGTCGAGAGCGGGCTCCAGGTCCTCCCGCTGACCGTGACGATGGTGCTGGGCGCCCCCTTCGCGGCCATGGCCATCTCCCGGGTCGGCCCGCGGATCCCGGCGGCGCTGGGGATGCTGGTCAACGCCGTGGCGCTGTACGGGATCTCCCGCGCGGGCGCCGACGGCGGGGGAGCCCTGGGGGTGTGGCTCTTCGTCATGGGGCTGGGCTTCAGCCCGATCATGGTCGGTGCGACCAAACTGGTCATGCACAGCGCGCCGGAGGGCTCCTCCGGCGTGGCCGGCGGGATCCAGCAGACGGCCATGCAAGTCGGCGGAAGCCTGGGCACCGCCGCCCTGGGGGCCCTGATGGGCTCGTGCGTACGGGACGTACTGAGCCGTGACGGGCACTGGTCGGGGGCCGCGTTGGACCGCGCCGTCCAGTCGGTGTCCGTCGGCCTCCCCGCCCCGGGCGGCCCGGCGTCTGTCGCCCGTACCGCCTTCGAGGCGGGAATGAGCACCGCCCTCACCGTCACGGCCTTGGTGGCACTGTGCGCGGGCGCACTCGCCCTGACCGCCGGCCGCGGAGCCGGCCGGAAGGCCTGACGTGGTACCAGGCGAAAGCAACGCCCTCGGAGCGGCAGCCCCTCCCCGCTGCGGCCTGCTGGCTACAGCCAGTCGCGCTTCTTGAAGATGGCGTACAGGCTCGTGCACACCACCGCCATCAGCAGGATTGCGAAGGGGTAGCCGCCCGCCCACCCCGGACGCTCCCCAACGGGGCTTCATTCTCCCCAGGTTCTCCCCAGGCGAGGATGCCTTCGAAGGCGATTCACCGCTGGTCGGCGGGGCGGCCTGGGCGGGTGGGACGAGCTACGCAGCGTATTGGAGTAGGGCGCCTGCCTGCCGCCGGTGGTTGAAGTCGTGGACGGCTGCGGCGTACGGGGACGAAGGAGGGCAGGGCGGCCATGAAGGTGATGAGCTGCCAGGGTCCACGCTCTCCAGCGACGTGACGGCCCTGGAGAAATCTCCGCGACTCGCGCGACGGACTCGCCCCCTGGCCCCGTAGAGCAGGTGAAGAAGCTGAGGAAGTGCGATGAGGGAGGGGTCCGACGTATGGCGGGTCGGCTGCCGGTACGGATGTGTAAAGGCGTGCGGGGCACGGCGGTCGCGGCGGTGGCCATGGCGGCGCTGACCGGCTCACAGGCGCCCGGCCTCGCGGCGTCGGCCTCCTCCCCCGTGGAGGCCACCATGTCACCGAATCAGGGCACTTCGGGCGATGCCTACTACTTTCGCGAGCTGCCCCCACTCGCGTCGCACGGCCCGTCCGCACAGCAGCCGTCCTCGGCCGGTGCCGTCTTCGTGGCCGGCCGTGCGGCGCTGCCCGCCACCGTCCTCGCCGCGTACCGGAACGCGGAGTCGACGCTCGTGCGGAGCACCCCGCGCTGCGGTCTGCGCTGGCAGCTGCTTGCGGCGATCGGTCAGGTCGAGTCCGGCCAGGCGCGGGGTGGGAGGGTGGACGCGGACGGTACGACGTACGCCCCCATCATCGGCCCGCGGCTGAACGGCCAGGGGTTCGCCCTGATCCGGGACACCGACGGCGGCGCGTACGACGGCGACCCGTCCTACGACCACGCGGTCGGCCCGATGCAGTTCATCCCGTCCACCTGGGCCAGATGGGGCGCCGACGGCAACGGCGACGGCAGGGCCGACCCCCATAACGTCCACGACGCGGCGCTCGCTGCGGGCCGCTACCTGTGCGCGGGCGGACACGACCTCTCCCGGCCGCAGGACCTCGACCGCTCGATCCTCTCCTACAACCATTCCCGGGAGTACCTGAGCGTCGTCCTGTCCTGGTACGCCTACTTCAGGGACGGCCACCGGGTGGTTCCGGACCAGGGCGGCGCGGGTTCCGGTACGGAGGTCGACCCGCCCGGCACCGGGCGGACCGAGCCTGCCGGCCCGGAGCCGGCAACCGAGACCCCGCCCGCCTCCCCGCCGCCCCCGCCCCCGCCCCCGCCCGCGCCGAAGCCCGCGCCGAAGCCCGCCCCGTCACCGACCGCCGCCCCGCCCGACGACGGCGCGAAGCCCGGGCCGCCCCTGGTCACGGCCCCGGGTCCCGCTCCCGGCACCGGTATCGACGTGCCCGGTCACGGTGTCCTTCCGGACACCGGCAAGGTCCCCGGCAACGGTTAGGACTCACTCGCGCATCACCCCCTCCACAACACCGTGTACCCGGCGGTAACCTCCCGGGTCATGGCGACGGACAGGCATCCTCCGCACCCGGCCGAACCGGGTGACGACTCGGCCCACCTGCGGTGGCAGCGCATGTGGAGCCATCGCGAGCAGCTGCTCAAGGTGGCGCGCCGCAGGTCCATGAGCGCCGAGGACGCCGAGGACGCGGTGCAGGAGGCGATGCTGCGCGGGGCGCAGCACACACACCTCGACGAGGCACGGCTCGGCGCATGGCTGACGACGGTGACCATGCGCCTGTGCGTCGACCGGTACCGGCAGGTTCACCGCGAGGCCCAGCTGAGCGGTACGCCCAAGCTCACCGCCCCCGGCCCGGTCCCCGTCGATGAGGCGGTGTGCGACCGGGCGGAGGCCAGGTGGCTGGCCTTCCGGAGCAGGGAGCTGCCCGCCCGCCAGGCGGAGGCCCTCCGCCTGAAGTCGCAGGAGCGGGACGTCGGACAGATCGCCCGCGAGATGGGGCTGAGCTACGAGGCGGTCGAGTCCCTGCTGGCCAGGGCCCGGCGTACGCTGCGCAACTCGCTGGCCGGGACGCTGGCGCTCGGCCTGTGGCTGATCGGGCGCGGCCGGGACCAGGCGGGTCAGGCGGGTGCGCATGCCCCCGCCCTGGCCGCGGCCTCGGCGGCAGCGACGCTGGCCATGGTGGGACTGGCCCTGTCCTTCGCGTACGAGCCGAGCGCGCCGGTGCCGCCTCCGCGGAAGATGGCGGTGGTGGGGAAGGAGCCCGGCGCGGCTGGTGACCGAATACCGGCGGCCTCGCCCGTACGACCGGACGCGACCGCCTCCCTGCGCCCGACCGGAACGGCGTCTCCCACGGCCCTCCCCGGCGCCCTCCCGGCGGTGCTGCCCGAGCTGCCCGAGCTGCCGGAGGCGGCGGCGACCCTGCCCGCCGCACCGGACCTGCCCACCCCGGCCCTGACCGTCCCTGCCCTTCCCGCCCCGGTCCTCCCCGCGCCCGCCGTGTCCGCGCCGCCGCTGCCGTCCACGCCACCGCTCCCGGACAGCCCGACCGTGCCGGACCTCCCCGGTGCCCCCTCCACCCGCCTGCCGTAAAAAATCTTGGCCTCGACGCGACGGACCCGCCGCCCTTCCCCGTAGAGCAGATGTCGGAGCTGCTCCCCGCTGAAGGGTGAACCGGATGGGCGTCGAGATCTGCGTGGAAGGGTTGACCAAATCCTTCGGCCATCAGGTCATCTGGCAGGACGTGTCGCTGACGCTGCCCGCCGGGGAGGTGTCCGTCATGCTCGGCCCCTCGGGTACGGGCAAGTCGGTGTTCCTCAAGACACTCGTGGGCCTGCTCAAGCCGGACCGGGGATCCATCCGGATCGCCGGTACGGACATCACCAAGCTCCGCGAGCACGACCTGTACGAGGTGCGCAAGCTCTTCGGCGTGCTGTTCCAGGACGGCGCCCTGTTCGGGTCGATGAACCTGTACGACAACATCGCCTTCCCGCTGCGCGAGCACACGCGTAAGCCGGAGAGCGAGATCAGACGGATCGTCCTGGAGAAGATGGACATGGTCGGTCTGATCGGTGCCGAGGAGAAACTGCCCGGCGAGATATCCGGCGGGATGCGCAAGCGGGCGGGCCTGGCGCGGGCGCTGGTGCTCGACCCGGAGATCATCCTGTTCGACGAGCCGGACTCGGGGCTCGACCCGGTGCGGGTGGCCTATCTCAATCAGTTGATCGTGGACCTGAACGCGCAGATCGACGCGACCTTCCTGATCGTCACCCACGACATCGCCTCGGCCCGCCAGGTCCCGGACAACATCGGGCTGCTGTTCCGGCGCGAACTGGTGATGTTCGGCCCCCGCGAGGAGCTGCTGACCAGCGACGAGCCGGTCGTACGGCAGTTCCTCAACGGCCGTATGCAGGGGCCGATCGGCATGGCGGAGGAGAAGGACGCCGCCCAGGTCGAGCAGGAACTGGCAGGCCTCGCCGGCGGGGACGACGCCATTCCCGAAATGACCCCGCGCCTGCTGCCCAGCCCCGGGGTCAGCCGGCCGCCCCGCTGGCAGGCGATCGCCGACCGCGAGGCGGAGCTGCACCGCCGGGAAACCTCCGGGGAGGCTGACCTGGCCCAGGCCCAGGCCCCGGCCATGGCGGCAGAGCCGCGCCCAGGGGCTGACCCGGACCGGAAGGCGGCGGAGCCGAGCCCGGCACAGGGGGCAGACGGATGAGCTTCTCACCCAGCGGAGCGCTCCGGCATTCCGGCAGCCTCTTCGCCATGGCCCTGGACGTCCTCCGGACCCTGCCTCGACGTCCCTTTCAGGTACGGGAGTTCATCCAGCAGGCGTGGTTCATCGCGAGCGTCACCATCCTGCCCACGGCCCTGGTCTCCATCCCCTTCGGAGCGGTCATCGCGCTCCAGATCGGCAGCCTGACCCGGCAGCTCGGCGCCCAGTCGTTCTCCGGCGCCGCCTCCGTCCTGGCGGTACTTCGGGAGGCGTCCCCCATCGTCACGGCGCTGCTCATCGCCGGCGCCGGCGGCACCGCGATCTGCGCGGACCTCGGGGCACGCAAGATCCGGGAGGAGATCGACGCCATGCAGGTGCTCGGTATCGACCCGATCCACCGGCTGGTCGTGCCCCGCGTGCTGGCCACCATGCTCGTGGCGGTCTTGCTCAACGGCCTGGTCTCCGTTGTCGGGGTGGCCGGTGGCTATTTCTTCAACGTGGTCATGCAGAACGGCACTCCCGGTGCCTACCTGGCCTCCTTCACCACCCTCGCCCAGCTGTCCGATCTCTGGGCGGCCGAACTGAAGGCCCTGGTCTTCGGCGCCATCGCCGCGATCGTCGCCTCGCACAAGGGCCTGACCGCCAAGGGCGGGCCCAAGGGTGTCGGTGACGCCGTGAACCAGTCCGTGGTCATCACCTTCATGTTGCTGTTCGTGACGAACTTCGTGCTGACCGCCGTCTACTTCCAAATCGTTCCGCAGAGGGGATGACGATGACCCTGCTGAATCCGCTGAGCGTGCTCAAACGGGCCGGGCGCTCCCTGGAGGAGCTGGGCGCGCAACTGGTCTTCCACGGCCGCTCCCTCGCCTGGACCGGCCGCACCCTGCGCCGCTACAAGAAGGAAGTCCTGCGCCTGCTTGCCGAGGTGAGCTTCGGCCGCGGCGCGCTGGCGGTCGTCGGCGGCACGGTCGGCGTCATCGCCTTCCTGTCCTTCTTCACCGGCACCGAGGTCGGACTCCAGGGCTACGCGGCGCTCAACCAGCTGGGCACGTCCAACTTCGTGGCGTTCCTGTCCGCGTACTTCAACACCCGCGAGATCGCCCCGCTGGTGGCCGGGCTCGCGCTGTCGGCGACGGTCGGCGCGGGCTTCACCGCCCAGCTCGGCGCGATGCGGATCAGCGAGGAGACCGACGCGCTTGAGGTGATGGGTATCCCGTCGCTGCCGTTCCTGGTCACCACCCGGATGATCGCCGGCTTCGTGGCGGTGATCCCGCTGTACGTGATAGGGCTGCTGTCCTCCTACTTCGCCGCCCGCACCATCACCACCGGTTACTACGGGCAGTCCACCGGCACGTACGACCACTACTTCCAGCAGTACCTGCCACCGGTCGACGTGCTGTGGTCCTTCGGCAAGGTGATTGTCTTCGCCGTCGTGATCATCCTGGTGCACTGCTACTACGGCTACTACGCGAGCGGCGGCCCGGCCGGTGTCGGTGTCGCGGTCGGCCGCGGCGTACGGACGTCCATCGTGGCCATCAACGTCCTCGACTTCTTCCTCAGCCTCGCCATCTGGGGCGCCAACACGACCGTACGGATTGCGGGGTAGGCGGATGCGCATACGAATACCGGCCCCGGCGCTCACGCGGCCCACCCAACTGCGGCTGTACGGCATCGTCTTCATCGCCGTGATCGCGTTGCTGCTGTCCCTGACGCTCGCCGTCTACCAGCAGGTGTTCACCTCCGTCGTCCGGATCACCCTGGAGGCGGACACCCTCGGCAACCAGCTGGAGCCGCGCGCGGACGTCAAGCTGCGCGGCCTGCTGGTCGGTGAGGTACGCGAGGTCGAGGCCGACGGCGAGAAGGCGACCCTCTCCCTCGCGCTGAGGCCGGAGCATGTCCCCCTCATCCCGGCCGACGTCCATGCCCGGCTGCTGCCCAAGACCCTGTTCGGCGAGAAATACGTCGACCTGGTCGCCCCCCAGAAGTCGTCGGTACGGCATATCCGTGCCGGTGACGTCATCACCCAGGACCGCACCACGGTCGGCATCGAGCTTCAGCGGCTGATGAACGACCTGCTGCCGCTGCTGCGCACGGTGAAGCCCGGAGAGCTGAACGCCACCCTGTCCGCCTTCGCGGGCGCCCTCGAAGGGCGCGGCGACCGGATCGGCGACAACCTCACCCGCCTCGACGACTACCTGCGCCGGCTCAACCCGCATATGCCCTCCCTCAAGGAGGACATCGCCCGGTTCGCCGATGTGGCCGAGGTGTACCGCGACGCCGCCCCGGACCTGATGCGGATCCTGGACAACACCCTCACCACCAGCCGGACGCTGGTCGAGCGGAAGGACCAGCTCGCGTCGGTCCTCGCTGATACCGCCACTGCCGCGAACACCACGAAAGGCGTACTCGACGAGAACTCCGACCGGTTGATCACCCTGGGCCGCGTCTCCCGTCCCACCCTCGCCCTGTTCGCCCGCTACTCGCCGGAGTACCCGTGCCTGCTGGCCGGGCTGGTGCGCCAGGAGGCGGCGTCCGAAGAGGCGTTCAAGGGCGGAAGGATGCGCATCACCCTCGAATTCGTCCACCCACGTCCCCCCTACCGTCCCGGCGAGGAACCGCGCTATGCCGACCGCTCAGGACCCGACTGCAGAGGTCTGCCCCACCCTCACGTACCGGCACCGCCGATCAAGCTCAACGACGGTACGTCGGCGAGCAGTCCGGGCCGCACCGTGTCCGGAACCCCGGCCGAACAGCACGCCGTCGCCTCACTCGTGTCCCCGGTCATGGGCGTGCCCGCCGACGAGGTGCCGGCGGTCACGACCCTCCTCTTCGGACCGATGGCACGGGGAACGGCGGTGAGTGTCGTATGAGCACGACGAGTCGAATCCGTCGTACGAACGCGATGGCGACAGCCCCCCAGCTGATCAAACTCGGCATCTTCGCGGTGGTGACCGTGGCGGCGACCGCCGTGCTCGCGGCCACCATCGTCAACCTCTCCTTCACCCCCAAGGAGACCTACACCGCCGTGTTCAGCGATGTCACCAGCCTGGAAGAGGGCGACGACATCCGGATCGCGGGGGTGCGGGTCGGCGAGGTCGAGAGCATCGACATCACGGACCGGACGCTGGCCAAGGTCACTTTCACCGTCTCCCGCGACCGGCCGCTGCTCACCAGCACCCGGGCCGTCATCCGCTACCGGAGCCTGGTCGGGCAGCGGTACATCGCGCTGACGGAAGGCGTGGGGGAGGGGAAGCGGCTGCGGCCCGGCGGGCGGATCCCGCTCGACCGTACCGAGCCCGCACTCGATCTCAACGCCCTGCTCAACGGATTCAAGCCGCTGTTCGCCGCACTGAGCCCGAAGGACGTCAACCAGCTCGCCACCGAGATCATCAAGACCCTGCAGGGCGAGGGCGGTACCGTCCGCAGCCTGCTCGCGCACACTGCCTCGCTCACCACGACGCTCGCCGAACGCGACAAGCTGATCGGTTCGGTGATCGACAACCTCAACACCGTGCTGAGCACCGTGGACAAGCGCAGCACCCGCTTCTCCGACCTGATCACGCAGTTGCAACGGCTGATCTCGGGGCTGTCGGCCGACCGTAAGCCCATCGGGGAATCACTGGCGGGCATCAACGGCCTCGCGGAGGCCACCTCCGGCCTCCTGGGCGACGCCCGACCGCCGCTGAAGACGGATATCGCCGAGCTGGCCAAGCTCACGGAAACGCTGAACGGCCACGAGAAGACCGTGGAAGGCGTCCTGCAGCGGCTGCCCAACAAGCTCAACGAGCTGACCGGCACCGCCTCGTACGGCTCCTGGTTCAACTTCTACCTCTGCGACTTCGACGGCCGGATCGTGCTGCCGAAGCCCAACGAGGTCATCACCCCCGAACTCCAAGTCGCCCGGGCGAGGTGCAGCCGTTGATCCCCTTCCGTGAACGCAATCCAGTGGTGATCGGCGCCACCGGCCTCACCACGATCGCGCTGCTGATCGCCGCCGCGTTCAACGCCGAGAGCCTTCCACTGATCGGCGGTGGCGAGACGTACAGCGCCGCGTTCTCCGAGGCCGGCGGGCTGCGCTCCGGCGACGAGGTGCGGATCGCCGGCGTGAAGTCCGGCAAGGTCGACGAGGTCGAGCTCGCCGGCGACCACGTGAAGGTGACCTTCCGGATCAAGGGAGACCCGGAGCTCGGGGCCCGTACCGGTGCGTCGATCCGCATCAAGACGATCCTGGGCGCCAAGTACCTCGCGCTGGAGCCGAAGGGCTCCGGCCGGCTGAAGCCGGGCAGCGAGATCCCACTGAGCCGCACGGTCCCGGCGTACGACGTGGTGGCGGCCTTCAGCGACCTCACCACAACCACCGAACAGATCGACAAGCAGCGGCTGGCCGCCTCCCTGGACACCATCTCCACCACCTTCGAGGACGCCCCCGAGGAGGTCAAAGCCTCCATCCAGGGGCTCTCGAAGATCTCCCGGACCGTGGCCTCCCGCGACGAGGCGCTACGCGAACTCCTCGACCACGCCAACGGGGTCACCGGAGTGCTCGCCGAGCGGAAGGACGAGTTCGGCAAGCTGGTCAAGGACGGCGACGAGCTGTTCAAGGAGATCCACGCGCGGCGCCAGGCCATCCACGCGCTGCTCAAGAGCTCCGTCGCCCTCAGCGTCCAGCTCTCCGGCCTGGTGAGGGACAACCAAGCGGAGATCGGGCCGGCGCTCAGCCGCCTGAACACCGTGGTGCGGATGCTGGAACGCAACCAGGCGAGCCTCGACCGCAGCATCCAGCTCATGGCGCCCTTCGTGAGGGTCTTCACCAACACCCTCGGCAACGGCCGATGGTTCGACAGCTACATCCAGAACCTGGTCGCGCCCACACCGGTGGTTCCACGGACGGAAGGGTCGCGATGAGGATTCCGATGGGGCTTGCGCTGAAGCTCCCGAAGCCGCCGGCGAGGCTCGCGCTGAACCGGCGTCTCGTCCGCCGCCTCGCGTTCGCCACCGTGCTGGTGGTGGCCGCCGCCCTGGCCGTCGTACAGCTCTCCGAGTCACCGAAGGTCCGGGTGACCGCGTACTTCCCGCGTACCGTCGGCATCTACCCCGGCTCCGACGTCCGCGTGCTCGGCATCCCGATCGGCGAGGTCAAGAAGATCACGCCGCAGGGTGAGCGAGTGCGCGTGGAGCTGGAGTACGACGCCCAGTACAAGGTCCCCGAGGACGCCAAGGCGGCCATCATCAACTCCTCGGTGGTCAGCGACCGTTACATCCAGCTGCTGCCCGTCCACCGCGGCGGCCCGGTGCTGAGGAGCGGCGCGGTCATCCCCGAGGAGCGCACGGCCGTACCGGTCGAGCTGGACCGGGTCTTCGACAGCCTCCGTATGACGGCGGACGCGCTCGGCCCCCAGGGCGCCAACAAGGACGGCTCGCTCTCCCGGCTGCTCGCCGTCGGCGCGGACAACCTCCAGGGCCAGGGGGCGCAGCTGCACCAGACGGTCGAGGACCTCTCGCAGGCCGTCACCACCCTGTCCGACGGCCGGCAGGACCTGTTCGGGACCGTACGGAATCTGCAGGTGTTCACCGCCGCGTTGGCGGCCGACGACACCGACGTCCGGTCGTTCAACGACAGCCTGGCCAAGGTGGCCGAGCAACTGGCCGGGGAACGCCAGGACCTCGCCGCGGCGATCAAGCATCTCGCGGCGGCGCTCGCCGATGTGTCCGAGTTCGTGAAGCAGAACAAGAAGGACCTGACCGCCGATGTGAAGGGCCTGGCCAATGTGACCAACGTGCTGGTCACGCAGCGCGCCGCCCTCCAGGAGCTGCTCGAAGTCGCCCCCGCCGGGCTGTCCAATCTGCAGAACGCCTACAACCCCTCCTCCGGCACGCTCGACACCCGCAGCAACCCCGAACAGCTCCACGACCCGGCCGAGCTGCTGTGCTCCCTGCTGAAGACGGCCGGGGAGAAGACCGACTGCCGGGATCTGAAGACCCTGTTCGACTCCCTGCCCAAGCTGCCCGCGGCTGACCCGCTCACCGGTGCGGCACTTCCCGTGGCCGGAGCGGGCTCGATGGACAAGACGCTCGGGGGAATCCTGGAGGCCCGTACATGACGTACATGAGAGCTCCGTTCAAGGCAGCCTTGTGGACGGCCGCCGGTTCGCTGCTGCTGACCGGCTGCGAGTTCAAGGGCCTGTACGACGTCCCCCTGCCCGGGGGCGCGGCCACGGACGGGCCCAGCTACCGGGTCACGGTCGAGTTCCAGGACGTCCTCGATCTCGTCCCGCAGTCCACGGTAAAGGTCAACAACGTGACCGTCGGAGCCGTCGAGAAGGTGGAACTGGACGGGTGGCACGCTCGGGTGCGGCTGCGGATCTCCGACTCGGTCAAGCTCCCCGGCAACGCGGTCGCCGAGCTGCGCCAGACCAGCATGCTCGGTGAGAAGTACGTGGCGCTGTCGGCTCCGGCGGACACCGGGCCGGTGGGCAGGCTCACCGACGGCGCGCGGATCCCGCTCTCCCGCAGCGGCCGCAACCCCGAGATCGAAGAGGTGCTGTCTGCGCTGTCCGCCCTGCTGGGCGGCGGTGGAGTCGCACAGCTCCACACCATCACCACGGAGCTGAACAAGGCCCTGGAGGGTCGCGAGGACCGGGTCAAGTCCCTGCTCTCCGAGCTGGACACCTTCATCGGTGGCCTCGACGCTCAGAAGAAGGAGATCATTCGCGCGCTGGAGGGCATCGACACATTGGCCGCCACCCTCGCCAAGGAGAAGAAGACGATCGACCAGGCCCTCACCACCTTGCCGCCCGCGCTGAAGGTGCTGGCCGACGAGCGGGCCAAGCTGACCACCATGCTCACTTCGCTGTCGGCGCTGGGCGAGACGGGCACGAAGGTGATCAACGCGTCGCGCGACGATGTGATCGCGAATCTGCGCGCGCTCCAGCCGATCCTGCAGCAGTTGAACAAGGCCGGCGCCGATCTGCCGAACGCGCTCGAGCTGCTGACGACCTATCCCTTCCCGCGCAATGTGGTGGACGCGATCAAGGGCGACTACGTCAACCTCAAGGTCACCGCCGATCTCGACCTGCGCAGCGTCTACGGAAACCTGGCCGGTCAGCCTCCGAAGCCCGGCACGCCCGGTACGCCCGTGCCTCCTGGGCTGCCAGGCGTCCCCACTCCCGGGCTGCCCCAAGTCCCCGCGCTCCCGGGCCTCCCCGAAACCCCCGCCCTTCCGCATGTTCCCCAGGCTCCGAAGCCGCCTGGGACGCCAGAACTGCCCGGCGGTTCGGGTGGCGTCGAGCTGGACTGCCTGCCGCTCTGCCCGTCGGCCAACCAGGCCTTGTACACCGCTCACAGCGGAGGCGACGGCAACGGTGGCCTTCCGCCGGGTGTCGACCTCGCGCTCGCCGAGCTGCTGATGAAGGGACTGGTGCCGTGATCACCCGTACGGTCAAGACCCAGCTGCTCGCCTTCACGCTCATCACCGTGATCGGGGTGTCCTACGTCGGCGCCGAGTACACCGGACTGGCCGACCGCGTCCTGGACCGCGGATACACCGTACGGGCCGACTTCGCCGACTCGGGAGGCATCTACCCCGGGGCCGAGGTCACGTACCGAGGGGTGCCCGTGGGCCGCGTGGGCGATCTGCGGCTGACCGGCTCCGGCGGAGTCTCGGTGGGGCTGCTTCTGGAGGACTCCCCGAGGATCCCGGCGGACAGCCTGGCCGTGGTGGCGAACCGCTCGGCCGTCGGCGAGCAGTACGTGGACCTGCAGCCGCGCTCCGGAAGCGGCCCGTATCTGCGGGACGGCAGCTCCATCCCCCGCCATGACACCCGGGTGCCGATGCCCACGACGGACCTGATCCTGAGCCTGGACCGGCTGGTCAACTCGGTGGACAAGCAGGACCTGCGGATCACGGTCGACGAACTGGGCAAGGCGTTCTCCGGCACCGGCCCCCACCTGACGCGGTTGGTGGACTCGGGCAACGCCCTGGTCGAGTCGGCCTCCGATTCCCTTCCCCAGACCATCGCGCTGATCGAGGACTCCCGGAAGGTCCTGAAGACGCAGGCCGATCAAGGTTCGGCGATCACGTCCTTCTCCCGGGATCTGGCGGCGCTCACTGCGCAGTTGAGGGCGAGCGACGGTGATGTCCGCGCCCTGATGGCCAACGGCTCCTCCGCCGCCCAGCAGGTGGATTCCCTCATGAGGGACACCCGTCCCCACCTACCGGTTCTGTTGGGCAACCTGATCAGCGGAGGTCAGATCACCCTTGCCCGGCTGCCCGGTGTGGAACAGATGCTGGTCACCTTCCCCGTGGTCGTCTCGGGCAGCTACACAGTGCTTCCCGGAGACGGCACAACCCACTTCGGAATGGTCGTCAACGCCGACGACCCGCCTCCCTGCCGTGCGGGGTACGGAACCCAGCGCCGAGACCCCGCCGACACCACCGACCGCCCGGCCAACACCGGCGCCCGCTGCACGGCCCCGCGCGGCGGCGACACGTCCGTCCGCGGTGCCCAGAACGCACCGGGAAGCCACGTTCAGATCGGCTCGACGGGCGGAGCACAGACCGTATTCGGAAAGGACTCCTGGCAATGGCTGCTCGTGGGCCCCATGGCATGACCCCCATACTCGCCGTCCTGGCTGCCGTACTGGTGGCTTCCTCCGGCTGGCTGGGCTTCCAGCTGTACGAGCGCCATGAGGAGGACCGGCGGCACCAGGACATCCTGGCCGCCGCCCGCCAGTCGGCGCTGAACTTCACCTCGCTCGACTACCGGCAATACGAGCGGGACAGCAAGACCGTCCTGAACGGTGCGACCGGGGAGTTCAAGAAGCAGTTCTCGGCCCAGACCGCGGAGCTGACGAAGATTGTGGCCGACAACAAGTCCGTCTCGGAGGGGCACATCCTCGACGCGGGCATCGCCCGGGCCGACGACCGCTCGGCCCGCGTCCTGGTGGTGGCCGACAGCAAGGTCACCAACGTCGCCGCCCCCGAGGGCACGTCCCGTAACTACCGCCTTCAGCTCGACCTCGTCTTCCAGGACGGGCAGTGGCTGACGTCCAACGTCGAATTCGTCGGCTGACAGGAGAACTACCATGGCGAACCCGACCGTTCGAGTCCGCCGGCGCTCCGTGGCGGCTGCCGCGCGCGCGGCAGCCAAACGCGCCGAGCAGACAAACCGCCGGCAGGAGACCGACCGGGAGCCGGCCGCTCCGGAGCCGGCGGACACGACGCCCGCCAAGCCGGCTCGCAGCCGACCCCGTCGACTCACCGCGCTACTCAGCATTGTGGTCCTACTGGCCCTGGCCGCAACGACAACGCTCGCCTGGAAGTACCGAGAGGCCGAGCGCACGACCGAGGCCCGCGCAGCGGCCCTGACGGCGGCCCGCACGGCCGCCCCGGTGATCCTCTCGTACGACTACCGACACCTCGACCGCGACTTCGCCGCGGCCCGCGGCCACCTCACAGGCCCTTTCCGCGACCAGTACAGCAAGACCACGGAGACCGTGGTGGCGCCCACTGCCAAGACCTATAGCGGAGTGGTGAAAGCCGCCATCGCGACCGGCGACGCCGCCCCGGCGGCATCGGTGATCTCGGCATCCCCGAACAAGGCCGTCGTCCTGCTCTTCATGAACCAGCTCACCACCAGCACCCAGATCGCCACTCCCCGTCTCGACCTCAACCGCGTCCGCATGACCCTCGTCCGCACTCCACAAGGCTGGAAGGTCAGCGCTGTGGACGCGCTGTGACCGGGGCCCGGGAGCGGTTACTCGCCGGTGCACTCGTTGTGCGGGTGGCCGCCCCATCGGTTGCCGGTCTTCCGCTCCCCAGGGCCTCGAATCAGTCCTTCGTTGATGATTGCCGTGGCGAACTCGATCGCTGATTCTCGATCCCCGGCTACAGCCAGTCGCGCTTCTTGAAGATGACGTACAGGCTCGTGCAGACGACCGCCATCAGCAGGATTGCGAAGGGATAGCCAGCGGCCCAGTGGAGTTCGGGCATGGTCTCGAAGTTCATGCCGTAGATCGTTCCCACCAGCGTGGGGGCGAAGAGGATGGCGGCCCAGGAGGAGATCTTCTTGATCTCCTCGTTCTGTTCGAAGCCAGCTTCGGCCAGGGCGCGCATTTCGGCGTTCTGTTGTTGGGAGACCAGGGTGGCGTTGACCGTGAGGATTTCCGACAGGGCCTGGCGGAAGCCGTCCACGCGTTCGCTGGTGTGGGTGACGTGGTCGGCCACGTCGCGGAGGTAGCGCTGGAGTTCCTCGTCGGTGCCGTACTTCGCGAAGCCTGCCATCAGGCCGTGCAGCATGCCGACCAGGGGGCGGGTGGCGCGCTGGAACTCGACCATTTCGCGCGAGAGTTCGTAGATGCGTCGGGAGACCTCGGGGTCGCCGCGGAAGACCTCGGTCTCGATCTCGTCCATGTCGTTCTGGACGCCCTCGACGACGGGGGCGTAGCCGTCGACCACCGCGTCCAGGATGGCGTACAGCGCGGCTTCCGGGCCGAGGGACAGGAGTTCGGGCGTTTCCTCCATGCGGCGGCGGACCGCGGAGAGGTCGGGGGCGGCGCCGTGGCGGACCGTGATCAGGAAGTCCGGGCCGACGAAGATGTGGAGCTCGCCGAAGTCGACCTCCTCCGGGGCGTCCAGGTAGCGGGCGGCGCGCAGGACGACGAAGAGGGTGTCGCCGTAGCGCTCCAGCTTGGGGCGCTGGTGGGCCTCCAGGGCGTCTTCGACGGCGAGCTCGTGGAGGTTGAACTCGGCGGCCAGCGAATGCAGTTCGGCTTCGCTGGGGCGGTGCAGGCCGATCCAGGCCATGCCGTCCGGCTCCTCGTGCAGCTGCCGGAAAGTGTCCGCGAGGGTGGCGGGGGAGGCGACGCGGCGGCCGTCGCGGTAGACGGCGGAGTCGATGACGCTGCGGTGGTCGGGCGGTGCGGCCTCGGTCGGCGACGGCTGTCCGGCGGGCGGCGGGGAGGCGGGCGGCGGCGTCGCGGGCGGGGGCGTGGAGCGGCGCCAGGGCGGGCGCTTGGGGGACGGCGGGGGGCGGCGGTCTGGACGCTCCGACATCGCAGGTCAGCTCCCGGTCGAACGTGTGTTTAAGGGCAAGGGGCAGGATATATGGGTGAAAGGGATTCTCCATGTGAAGGGAGAATGCCGCTCGCCGTGTGCTTGCGGACAGGAGGTGTCCGCAAGCGGGGATAGCTTGCCGTCATGGCTTCCAGGACGACGACGCATCCCGTACTCGGCACCCGGGCGCTCAACCGCGCCACCCTCGCCCGCCAGCTGCTCCTCGGCCGCGCCGAGATGTCCGCGCAGGACGCGGTCGCGCACCTGCTCGGGTTGCAGGCGCAGAACGTCAAGCCGCCCTACTTCTCCCTGCACGCCCGGCTCGCGCACTTCCGGCCCGCCGAGCTCGCCGGGCTCATGGAGACCCGGCAGGTGGTCCGGATGGTGACCATGCGGTCCACCATCCACACCCACACCGCCCACGACGCGCTCACCCTGCGGCCGCTCGTCCAGGGCGCCCGGGACCGGGAGCTCGGGAACTTCCGCAAGGGTCTGGCCGGCGTGGACCTGGACCGGCTCGCCGAGCGTGCCCGTGCCTACGTCGAGGCCGAGCCCCGCACCATGGCGGAGATCCGGGGGGAACTGCTGGGGGAGTGGCTGGGTGCCGACCCGCAGGCGCTGTCCGTCGCCGCCCGCTGCCGGCTGCCGCTCGTGCAGGTCACCCCGCGCGGGGTGTGGGGGCGCAGCGGGCAGGTGCGGCTCACCACCCTGGAACACTGGCTCGGAGCCGTCCCCGGGCAGCCCCCGTCACTGGACGGTGTCGTGCTGCGCTACCTCGGCGCGTTCGGCCCGGCCTCCGTCAAGGACATGCAGGTCTGGGCCGGGCTGACCCGGCTCCGGGAGGCCTTCGAGCGGCTGCGGCCGCGCCTGCTCGTCTTCCGGGACGAGAACGGGGTCGAACTCTTCGACCTGCCCGACGCGCCCCGCCCGGACCCGGACGCCCCGGCCCCGCCCCGCTTCCTCCCCGAGTTCGACAACCTGCTGCTCTCCCACGCCGACCGCACCCGGGTCGTCCCCGCCGAGCTGAAGGGCCGCAGCTGGGCGGGGAACCAGGCCTACCGCACGCTCCTCGTGGACGGTTTCCTCGCCGGGCTGTGGAAGCCGGAGGCCGGCGGTCTCACCGTAGAGCTCTTCGACCGGGTCCCGCCCGGGCAGAAGGACGAGATCGCCGCCGAGGGCGAGCGGCTGATCGGTGAGATGACGGAGGAGAGCGCAGAGACCGAGGTGAGCGGGGAGGCCGAGGTGAGCGGCGCGAGCGCGGGCGGCCGCGTCCGCTTCGGGTCAATCCACGGCTGACGCAGCTCTGGTGGGGCACCCGGACGGCACGGCACGATGCCCCCCATGACGCACAACATCGCCGAGAACAGCAGCGCCACCGCCGAGTTCCTGGCCGCGCGGGACTTCCTGCTGGAGCGCCGCGGGGACTACGCAGCCGCCTACGCCGGATTCACCTGGCCGCGGCCCGAGCGCTTCAACTGGGCCCTGGACTGGTTCGACCACATCGCCGCGGACACCGCCGACACCGACGCCCTGCGCATCGTCGAGGAGGACGGCACCAGCCGCTCCCTCACCTTCGCGCAGCTGTCCGCCCGTTCCGGCTCCGCCGCCACCTGGCTGCGCGAGCAGGGCGTCGCCGCCGGCGACCGGGTGCTGGTCATGCTCGGCAACCAGCAGGAGCTGTGGGAGGTCATGCTCGGCGCGATGAAGCTGCGCGCCGTCGTCATCCCCGCCACGCCGCTGCTGGGCCCGGCCGACCTGATCGACCGGATCGAACGCGGTCACGTCCGCCACGTCGTCGTGCGCGCCGAGGACACCGCCAAGTTCGACGCCATCCCGGGGAACTACACCCGGATCGCCGCGGGGTCGCAGGTACCCACCGGCTGGCGGCGCCTGGAGGACATGTACGCGGCCGACTCCGCCTTCGTCCCGGACGGCCCGACCCTCGCCTCCGACCCGCTGATGCTGTACTTCACCTCGGGCACCACGGCCCGACCCAAGCTGGTGGAGCACACGCACGCCTCGTACCCCATCGGGCACCTCTCCACCATGTACTGGCTCGGGCTGCGCCCCGGCGACGTGCACCTCAACATCGCCTCGCCCGGCTGGGCCAAGCACGCCTGGTCCAACTTCTTCGCCCCGTGGAACGCCGGCGCCACCGTCTTCGTGCACAACTACACCCGCTTCGACGCCGAGCGGTTGATGGCCGAGATGGACCGGCACGGGGTGACCACCTTCTGCGCCCCGCCCACCGTATGGCGGATGCTGATCCAGTCCGAC
Source organism: Streptomyces sp. NPDC044571 (assembly GCF_040647115.1). Taxonomy (NCBI): domain Bacteria; kingdom Bacillati; phylum Actinomycetota; class Actinomycetes; order Kitasatosporales; family Streptomycetaceae; genus Streptomyces; species Streptomyces sp. NPDC044571. Next base: position 143,209 of record NZ_JBEZBN010000001.1, on the reverse strand, counting down.
CTCACCCGCCTGCGTACGCCCCCGCGCGAGGCCGTCGCCGCGGGCGAGCCGCTCAACCCGGAGGTCATCGAGCAGGTCCGCCAGGCCTGGGGGCTCACCATCCGCGACGGCTTCGGCCAGACCGAGACCACCCTCCAGATCGGCAACTTCCCCGGGGCGCCCGTCAAGCCCGGCTCCATGGGGCGCCCGGCGCCCGGCTACGAGATCGTCCTCCTCGACCCGCTCACCGGCAAGGAGTCCCCCGACGAGGGGGAGGTCTGCGTCGACCTGCGCCCGCGGCCCGCCGGCGTGATGACCGGCTACCGCGACGACCCGGAACGCACCACGGAGGCCATGGCGGACGGCCTCTACCGCACCGGCGACATCGCCTCGCGCGACGGGGACGGGTACCTCACCTACGTGGGGCGCAGCGACGACGTCTTCAAGGCCTCCGACTACAAGATCAGCCCGTTCGAGCTGGAGAGCGCCCTGCTGGAACACGAGGCCGTGGCCGAGGCCGCGGTCGTACCGGCCCCCGACCCGCTGCGGCTGGCGGTGCCGAAGGCATACATCGCGCTCGCCGCCGGCTGGGAGCCCGGACCCGAGACGGCCCGGGCGCTCTTCGCGCACTCCCGGGCCGTGCTCGCCCCGTACAAGCGGATCCGCCGGATCGAGTTCGCGGAGCTCCCGAAGACCGTGTCCGGCAAGATCCGCCGGGTCGAGCTGCGCGACCTCACGGCGGCCGGCTCCGCCGCGGAGTACGACGAGGCGGACCTGGGCCGACCCGACCTGCCATCATCCAAGTAGGCATTTCTCGAAGGAGGTTGGCTTGGCTCCCGAGCAGTACGGCGCCCACCGGAACAGGTTGCTCATCCCCGGCGCCGTCGCGGTGGCGGCCGCGGCGGGCATGGCCGGAGACCTGGTCTTCGGAGTCCTCCACGGCAAGTGGGCCGTCGCGGGCTGGACGGCGTCCGCACTGCTGGCCGGGGGGCTGGCCTTCGCGGTGCAGCGGCACGGTACGCGGGAGGGGGAGCGGTCGGCGCCGGAGGCTCGTTCGGCCGCTCACCAGCTCCCGGCCCGGCGTGACGTCATCGGGCGTACGGTGCTCAGTCAGGCGCTGCAGCAGGAGTTGGCCCAGGTGCAGCAGCCCCGGGGGTCGCTCCACCCCGCCCGGTCCGTGCAAGGGCGGGCCACCGTGGTCGTCGTGCACGGGGCGGCCGGTATCGGGAAGACCACGCTCGCCCTGCACACCGCCCACGAGGTCGCGGCGAGCTACCCCGACGCCCAGCTGTACATCGACCTGCGCGGCGACGGTGACACGCCGAGGACCAGTTCGCAGGCCCTGGAGTGGTTCCTGCGCAGTCTCGGGGTGGCCTCCGCCGAGATTCCCCGCAGCGTGGGAGACCGGGCCGCACTCTTCCGCAGCCGGACCAATGCGCTGCGCATCTCGTGTTCCTGGACAACGCGCACTCGGCAGAGCAGATCCTGCCGCTCATCCCGGCAGGCCCCGGCTGCGCCGTGCTCGTCACCAGCCGGCGGGCCCTGTCGGTCGGCAACTCCGCCCGCGGCCGCATGATCCGGGTGAAACTCCCCGAAGAGGACGAGGCACTGGCCGTCCTCACCCACTACGCGAGCGAGCAGCGCATCCAGGAGGACCCGGCCGCCGCCCTGGAGATCGTGCAGTTCTGCGGGCGGTTGCCGATCGCCCTGCGCATCGTCGGGGCCCGGCTGCGGTCGCGCCCGGACCTGACGCTCCGCCGCATGTGCGCCCGGCTGAAGAGCGAGAGGTCACGGCTGCGGGAGCTCAACGACGACCTGGAGAGCCTGCAGGCCTGCCTGCTGCTGAGCTACCGGGACCTCTCCGGCGAGTGCAGGCGCACCCTGGGCCTGCTCGCCCGTCTGCCGGCCGGCCGGCTGACCGACTGGCACCTCGCCCGTGCGGGACTGGCCGAGGAGACGGCCGTGGCCGTCGCCGATGAACTGGTGGAGACCTGCATGATGGAGCCGGCAGGCGGTGACGACGCCGGACCGCGCTACTGGATCCACGATCTGATCCGGGTCTTCGCGGCCCACCAGTACGAGGAGCTCCCGCCCGAGGAGCGTCGCCGTGCCGAGCGTGCCCTCGTCGAGGCCTACACGGCCACCGTGGTGCGCCTGGCCGCGGCCCGTGCCCCCGAGCTCGCCGCCGCCGAGTCGGTTTCCCCGGCCGCCGACGTGGACGGCATGCGGGCCGCGGAGTGGATCGCCGCCGAGGCCGAGCGGCTGCTGTCCTTGACGACATTGGCCCGGGACCTGGGCATGGCACGGGAAGCCTCGCTCATCGCCGAGTCCGCCTCCTACTTCCTGGAGGACCTCGGTCTCGCACCGGAGTCCGCGGGCTCCCTGTGGGAAGGCAGTCCGTCCGACGGGGCGCGCACCGCGCACGCGCTCGCCTTGGCACGGGCCGCGCTGCTGCTGGCCACCCACGACTCCGACGGCGCCCTGTCCGCCCTCTCGGGCCTGTCCTCCCCGCCGCCCGGGGCCGCGGGCGACGACGCGTACGCGACCGGCCGCCGGGAGGCCCTGGCCGCACGGATCCACACCGAGAAGAGGCACTACCCGACGGCCTCGGGCCACATGTCCAGGGCGGTCGCCGCCTTCCGCTCGCTCGGCGACGACTGGCACCTGCTGGTCTCCCTGGAGAAGCTCGGTGAGATCCTGCGGGCGCAGGGCAGGCCGGAGGAAGCGGAAGCCTGCCAGCGCGAAGCGCTCGCTCTCGCGGAACGCTTCGACGACCTGCGGGCCCGGGCCCGGCTGCGGCGGACGCTCGCCGAGACCCTGGGTTACTTGCGCGAGCTGGCCGAGGCGGCCGAACTCCTGGACGCCGCGGTCACCGACTTCCGGAAGCTGGGCGACCGCGTCTGGGAAGCCGCGACGCTCTACGCCCTGGGCCGGATCCGCCGGCTGCTCGGCCGGCGCGCCGAGGCCCTCGCGTGTTACGACAAGGCGCTGGACATCTTCGAGCCGATGGGGGAACGGCACTGGGTGGGGCGGGTCCGCAACGCCCGCGTCCGGGTCCTCGCGGGCATGGGCCGGATGGCGCAGGCCCAGGCGGAGGCCCAGGAGGGTCTTGCGATCTTCGAGGAGCTCGCGGACGCGCTCTGGCACGCCCACACGCTCAGGGAATCGGGTTGGCTGTACCTGAGGGCGGGGCGGCCCGCGGAGGCGGTGCCCCTGCTGGAGAGCGCCGCCGAGACATCGGAACGCGCGGGCGACGCCCACGCGGAGGCCGCGGCACGGCACCTGCTGGGCGTGGCCTACCGGAACACCGGCCGGGGGACGGACGCCCTCCGGGAGCTGCGGACGGCGTGGGGGATCTACCGGCGCGGCGGGTACGCCTGGCAGGAGGCGGCCTGTACGCACGATCTCGTACGGGCGCTGCGCGGCGAAGGCATGCCGGAGGAAGCCGAGCGGGTCGAGTCGGCCGCGCGGCAGAGCGGCCCGCTCTACGCCCGGATGGCCGGACGGGACGGAGCCACGGCCGTTCCGGACGAGGAGTGAACCCCTCGTCCGCGGCCGGGCCCCGGCCGAAGGGTCCGGTTACGCCGGGAGCTGGGCCTCGATCGCGGCGATGACCTCGGGGGCCTCGGGCTCGGTGCGCGGGCGGAAGCGGGCCACGACCTCGCCGGCGGGGGAGATCAGGAACTTCTCGAAGTTCCACTGGATGTCCCCCGCCTCGCCGTCCGCGTCCGGGGTCTTCACCAGCTCCTGGTACAGCGGGTGCCGGTTCTCGCCGTTGACCTCGGACTTCTCCAACATGGGGAAGGTCACGCCGAAGCCGGCCGCGCAGAACGTCTGGATGTCCTCGGCGGTGCCGGGCTCCTGCCCGCCGAACTGGTTGCAGGGGACTCCGATGACGGTGAAGCCCTTCTCCTGGTACGCGAACTGCAGTCGGGCCAGCCCGGAGTACTGCGGGGTGAGCCCGCACTGCGAGGCCGTGTTCACCAGCAGGATCGCCTTGCCCTTGTAGGCCGCCAGGCTGGTGGGCTCGTCGGACAGGGTGGTCAGCGGGATGTCGTACAGGCTCATCGGGCACTCCTTGGCAGGGAAGGGCAACGCCTCCGAGCCTAAAGCCTGACCGGAAACACACCCCCGGCCGCCTGCCCTCTTCCTCAGGTCCCCGTGCCGATCAAGGCGTCCGCAGGATCGTTGACCGGCTGCGGCATGCCCGTGAGGTCCATGACGAACAGCGGTATCCCCAGGTCGTCCGCGCGGCTGCGGGCGTCCTGCGTGTATCCGGCGAGAGAGAAGTAGACGCTGGTGGCGGAGGCGGTCAGCCCGTTCAGCCAGACGCACTCCACCGCCCGCAGTCCGGCCGGCGCGGTCGTTGGGTCCACCTGGGCGACCAGTCCGGGCGCGCGGAGGTCCACGGCCGCCGACGGGATGGGCCGCCCGTCGGGCTGCCGTACGTCCTGGAAGCCGAGCCAGCGCAGGTACAGCGCGGCCGTGGCCACCGCGTCCCGGGCCGTACGGATGGTCACCGGCCGGAAGGCTGGCCGCCCGCCCTGAGCGGCACGCCCGCCGCCCGCCGTCCTCGCAGGCCCCTCACCGCGCACGGCGGGCGGGAGGGGTACGTCGACGAGGCCGGTCGCCGGCGGCTGCGTCCCCTCTCCGGCTCCGGGCCCCACGGGCTGCGCCGGCTCGACGGGGTCCGCCGGGTCCACCGGGTGCACCGCGATCCGCACCACCGTCCCGCACGAGGAGCACCCCAGCTCCGGATGCGGCCACTCGCTCACCCGTGCGCAGGCCGTGCACCGCACCGCCACCCACGTGTCCGACCAGGTGCGGTGCGTCAGCGGGAGGGGTGGCGCCGCCAGGTCCAGCGGGGGGACGACCGGGGTTCCACAGGCGCACGGGAACACCGGCGTCACGTAGCCGTTCTCGCGCAGGCACGCCGGGCAGCGCACCGGTACCGCTTCCGCCATGAGAGCCGAACCCCCTCCGTCGCTGTGCGTGTGCCCATGGTCCACCACCTGCCACCGCCGACGCGAGTCCGTCCTCCACATTGCGCCGGCAATCGGCCGCGGACCGGTCGTTCGTACAACTCGACCCCGCGAGAAGCGGCTTTTGGTGGGTTCCGGGGTGACCCGACGCCTTGACGTGCGGGGACTGGCCGCTTAGCTTGTTCCGTATAGCAGAACAAAACTTCCGGATTGTGGAAACAGTCGGAAACAGCCTGACCGCCAGACCGCAGGAGAACTCGATGCCTCGTATGACAGCCGCCGCCGCTGCAGTGGAGATCCTCAAGCGCGAGGGTGTCGATCAAGCGTTCGGCGTGCCCGGCGCTGCGATCAACCCGTTCTACCGCGAGCTCAAGAACGTGGGGGGCATCAAGCACACCCTCGCCCGCCACGTCGAGGGCGCCTCGCACATGGCGGAGGGGTACACCCGCACGGCTCCCGGCAACATCGGCGTCTGCATCGGCACCTCCGGCCCGGCCGGCACCGACATGATCACCGGCCTGTACTCGGCGATCGCCGACTCGATCCCGATCCTGTGCATCACCGGCCAGGCGCCGGTCTCCAAGCTGCACAAGGAAGACTTCCAGGCCGTCGACATCGCCTCGATCGCCAAGCCGGTCACCAAGAAGGCCACCACCGTCCTGGAGGCCGCGCAGGTCCCGGGCGTGTTCCAGGAGGCCTTCTACCTGATGCGCTCCGGCCGTCCCGGCCCGGTCCTCATCGACCTGCCGATCGACGTCCAGCTGACCGAGATCGAGTTCGACCCCGACCTGTACGAGCCGCTGCCCGTGCACAAGCCGGCCGCCACCCGCAAGCAGGCCGAGAAGGCCATCGAGCTCCTGCTGGCCTCCGAGCGCCCGCTGATCGTCGCCGGCGGCGGCATCATCAACGCCGACGCCTCCGACCTGCTGGTCGAGTTCGCCGAGCTGGTCGGCGTCCCGGTCATCTCCACCCTGATGGGCTGGGGCGTCATCCCCGACGACCACGAGCTCGCCGCCGGCATGGTCGGTGTCCAGACCTCGCACCGCTACGGCAACGCGACCTTCCTGGAGTCGGACTTCGTCCTGGGCATCGGCAACCGCTGGGCCAACCGCCACACCGGTTACAACCTGGACGCCTACCTCGGCGACCGCAAGTTCGTCCACGTCGACATCGAGCCCACCCAGATCGGCAAGATCTTCGCCCCGGACCTCGGCATCGTCTCCGACGCCAAGGCCGCCCTGACGATCTTCATCGAGGTCGCCAAGGAGCTCAAGGCCGAGGGCAAGCTGCCGGACTACAGCGCCTGGGTCGCCTCGCACCTGGAGCGCAAGGGCTCGCTGCAGCGCCGTACACACTTCGACGACATCCCGATGAAGCCGCAGCGCGTCTACGAGGAGATGAACAAGGCCTTCGGCCCCGAGACGCGCTATGTCACCACCATCGGCCTGTCCCAGATCGCCGGCGCCCAGATGCTGCACGTCTTCAAGCCGCGCCACTGGATCAACTGCGGCCAGGCCGGCCCGCTCGGCTGGACCATCCCGGCCGCGATCGGTGTCGCCACCGCCGACCCGGAGAACCCGGTCGTCGCCCTCTCCGGCGACTACGACTTCCAGTTCATGCTGGAGGAGCTGGCGGTCGGTGCGCAGCACAAGGTCCCGTACGTCCACGTCCTCGTCAACAACGCGTACCTCGGCCTGATCCGCCAGGCGCAGGGCGGCCTCGGCATCAACTTCGAGGTCAACCTGGAGTTCGAGAACATCAACACCCCGGAGATCGGCGTCTACGGCGTCGACCACGTGAAGGTCGTCGAGGGCCTCGGCTGCAAGGCGATCCGCGTGACCGACCCGGACGAGCTGGGCGCCGCCTTCGAGGAGGCCAAGAAGCTGGCCGCCGAGTACAGCGTCCCGGTCGTCGTCGAGGCGATCCTGGAGCGCGTCACCAACATCTCGATGAGCAAGACGGTCGACATGAGCGACGTCACCGAGTTCGAGGAGCTCGCGACCGAGCCGGGCCACGCCCCGACCGCGATCCGTCCGATCTCGGCCTGATCGCCGTCTGGTCCCGGCCCGTCTCGGCCTGATCCCCGAGCCGGCCGGCCAACGACGAACGGCCCCCGTCCCTCCGCGAGGAGGGGCGGGGGCCTTCGTGCTGCGCGGGCTCAGCCCCGGGTCAGGCCGCCGATCAGCACCTCGATGCCGAGGGCGAGCCGGGCCGCCGCCGGACCGCCGGCCAACTCGGCGGTGCTCGCCGCCAGATGCGGGTAGCGGGCCGGGTCCAGCCCGGCCAGCCGCTCCTCGATGGAGACGGCGGCGTGACGGTGCTCCAGGGCGGCCTGCAGGGCGTCGGGGCCGCCGCTCGCCGGGGGAGCGGCGACGGAGACCTCGTAGGTGACCGCGCCGATGTACAGGGCGATCAGATCGCATCCCCAGGCGGCCCGTTGGCGCTCCACGCCACCGGCGAGCAGCAGGCCGAGGATGCGGTCGAAGAGGCCGAGCCAGGCGGGGGTGGCGGGGATGGTGCCGAGGGAGACCCGCCCGATGCCGGGGTAGGCGTTGAGGGCGTGGACCACGTCGGTGACGAGCGCGGCCAGCCGGGAACGCCAGTCCCCGGGAGGCTCGGCGGGCAGCTCCGGCAGCGGCACGGTCGCGATCACCGCGTCGTGCATCAGGCGCAGCAGCTCCTCGCGTTGTGAGACGTAGACGTACAGGGACGCGGGGCCGGTGTCGAGTTCGGCGGCCACCTTGCGCATGGTGACCGCGTCCAGGCCCTCGCGTCGCAGTACGCGCAAGCCGGCTTCGACCACGGCCCGTTCGCTGAGCGGGGGCTTGGCGGGGCGGGCGCGGGTGCTCTTGCGCCGGGGCGGTGTCTCCATGGCGACAGGCTAGCAGTTGACAGCGAACGCCGTTCGTTGCGAACGTTGTTCGTGACGAACAGCGTTCGTCCGCCTGCCGATGTCCCTGTTCCGACCGCTTTCCGTCCTGCCCACGCCTCGGGAGTCAGCCATGTCCGTCCTGCCACCGCCACCCCAGCAGCGCCCACAGCCGCACGCGCAGCATCCGTATCCGCGTCCGCATCGCCATCCGCCGTCCTCCCGGTGGGCGGTGCTCTGCGTCGTGCTCCTCGCGGAGGTCATGGACCTCCTGGACGCCACCATCACGGGTGTCGCCGCCCCCGCCATCGCCGCCGACCTCGGCGGCGGCCGGGAGGTGACCCAATGGCTGCAGGCCGGCTACACCCTGCCCTTCGCCGCCCTGCTGATCACCGCCGGACGGCTGGGGGACCGGTTCGGGCGGCGGCGGCTCTTCCTCGTCGGCGCAGCCGGATTCACCGCGGCCTCGGCGCTGTGCGCCCTGGCCGGCGGTCCGGGCGCGCTGATCGCTGCAAGGGCGCTCCAGGGCGCCTTCGGCGCGTTGCTGCTGCCCCAGGGCTTCGGCATCATCAAGGAGACCTTCCCCGAAGCGGAACTGGGCAGGGCCTTCGGCCTGTTCGGCCCTGTCATGGGGCTGTGCGCGGTCGGCGGGCCGGTGCTGGGCGGGCTGCTGGCCGGCGCCGACCTGTTCGGCACCGGCTGGCGCCTGGTGTTCCTGGTGAACCTGCCCCTCGGCCTGGCCGCGGTGGCCGGTGCCGCCCGCTGGATCCCGCGCGGGAAGCCCGATCCCGGGCTGCGGCTCGACGTACCGAGCATGCTGCTGGCGGGTGCGGCCTCCGCGGCCGTGGTGTTCCCGCTCGTGCAGGGGCCGGAACTGGGCTGGCCCGTCTGGTCGCTCGTCCTGGCGGCCGCGGGGCCCGCCGGGTTCGTGCTCTTCGGGCGGCTCCAGCGGCGGCGCCCCTCCCCGCTGGTGGAGCCGAGCCTGCTGGCCAACCGGGCCTACACCGGCGGCATGTGGGTGGCCCTGGTCTTCTACGCCTCGTTCACCGGGCTGATGCTGGTGCTCTCCCTCTTCCTGCAGGGCCCGCTCGGGCTCTCGCCGCAGGGAGCGGGCTACTCCGTCGCCCCCATGGCCCTCGGCATCGCCCTGTCGGCCGGCCCGGCCGGTTCGCTCGCCCGGCGGCACGGTCGGGTGGTGATCCAGAGCGGGATCGTCCTGACCGCCCTCGGCCTCGTGCTGCTCGCCGCCTCGGCCGACGCTGCGGTGGACGGCCGGCGGCTGGTGCCGGGCACCCTCGTCACCGGTCTCGGCATGGGCCTGGTCATCCCGCCGCTGTTCGACGTCATCCTGGCGGGGGTCGCAGAAGCGGAGGTGGGCTCGGCCTCCGGAGTCCTGGACGCCGTGCAGCAGCTGGCCGGCGCCCTGGGGGTGGCCCTGCTGGTCACCGTCTGGACGGCCTTCGCCGACCACGGCGCCACGGCCGCCACCGCCCTGTCCGCCACGGCCCTGACGACCCTGGTCCTCCTGGCCGCCGCCCTCGCCCTCTCCGTACGCCTTCCGCGCCACGCCCGCGCATGACAAAGCGCCGAGTCACGGGACCGTCCGCGACTCGGCGCTTTGGGTGTGACCGCCCGACGGTGCGAGGCTGGCGCGACAGGACGTTCGCACCGCCGGGCGGAGTCGTGTGCCTCTCGTGCAGGGGACTCTGTGCGTGGCCCCGGTACGAGAGGAGTGGCTGGGACCGTGGCGGGCGGCGACGAGAACCCCGGCATCGTCTCCCTCAGGTCAAGAGACGGGTCGGAGAACCCAATACCACCGCACTGGCTCGACGCCCACCACGGTCCTCGTCCCGCCCCCACCGCGAACCACCCCTCATCCGGGTCCGCAGTAGGGGCTGAGCACCCGGAGCCTGACCTCCCGCCAGGCTCCCGGCGCAGCTTGTGCGGCTCAGCCCTCGCGCAGGGCGCGGACGGCCTCCTCGACGCGCTTGCCGTAGTCGGCGTCCGCGGCGTGGAAGTGAGCCAGGTTCTTCTCGATGACGCCTTCGAGGGTGACCTGCGAGAGGCCGCCCGCGATGTTCGCCACCAGGCGCTGCTTCTCGGCCTCCGACATCAGGCGGTAGAGCTCACCGGCCTGGAAGAAGTCGTCGTCCTTGGTGTGCGCCGGGGCCGCGTGGGTGCCCGTGTAGCCGGAGACGGCCTTCGGGGCGCCCAGCGCCAGGCCGGTCTCGGCCGGGCCCTGGTACGAGTTGGGCTCGTAGTTCTTGTCGTGGCGCGAGCCGTTGCGCAGCGCCATGACACCGTCGCGGCCGTAGTTGTCGGCCTTCGTCGCCTTCGGGGCGTTGACCGGCAGCTGGGTGTGGTTCACACCGAGGCGGTAGCGCTGGGCGTCGGCGTACGCGAACAGGCGGCCCTGGAGCATCTTGTCCGGCGAGGCGGTGATGCCCGGGACGAAGTTGTTCGGGGAGAAGGCGGACTGCTCGACCTCGGCGAAGACGTTGTCCGGGTTGCGGTCGAGGACCAGGCGGCCCACGCGCTGCAGCGGGTAGTCGGCGTGCGGCCACACCTTGGTGAGGTCGAACGGGTTGAAGCGGTAGTCCGCGGCCTCGGCGGCCGGCATGATCTGGACGTAGAGGGTCCAGCTCGGGTTCACGCCGCGCTCGATCGCCTGGAGCAGGTCGGTCTGGTGCGAGTTGGCGTCCTTGCCGACCAGCTCTGCGGCCTGCTCGGAGGACAGGCAGCGGATGCCCTGGTTCGTCTTGAAGTGGTACTTGACGAAGAAGGCCTCGCCCTGCTCGTTGGTCCACTGGTAGGTGTGGGAGCCGTAGCCGTTCATGTGGCGGTACGACGCCGGGATGCCGCGGTCGCCCATCAGCCAGGTGATCTGGTGCGTCGCCTCGGGGGCGTGCGCCCAGAAGTCCCAGACGTTGTCCGGCTCCTGCTTGCCCGTGAACGGGTCGCGCTTCTGGGAGTGGATGAAGTCGGGGAACTTGATCGGGTCCTTGATGAAGAACACCGGGGTGTTGTTGCCGACGAGGTCGTAGTTGCCCTCTTCGGTGTAGAACTTCAGCGCGAAGCCGCGCGGGTCGCGGACCGCGTCCGCGCCGCCCAGCGAGTCGGCGACGGTGGAGAAGCGCAGGAAGGTCTCGGTCTTCTTGCCGACCGTGTTCAGGAAGGCGGCGCTGGTGTACGCGGTGACGTCGTCGGTCACCTCGAAGTAGCCGTACGCGGCCGAACCGCGGGCGTGCACCACACGCTCCGGGATGCGCTCACGGTTGAAGCGGGCAAGCTTCTCCAGGAGCTGCTGGTCCTGGATCAGGAGCGGGCCACCGACGCCGGCGGTGGCGGAGTTCTGATTGTCGGCGACCGGGGCGCCGGACTCGGTCGTCAGCGTGCGCTTCGACATGGTGACCTTCCGTACGGGTAACTGCCGACGGAAAGTGTCTTCCGTCATGCGGAACAACCTAGTTCGAGGCTGAACTCAACGTCAACAGTTTGTTGAAGAAAGATGGAGAGAGGGTAATCCGGACGGCGCCGGCGCTTGGGCGCGACAGGACAGGTGTCAGCACCGGCGCCATCCGGAAACTCAAGTCCCCTTGCGGGGAGTTCCCCTGGCGGGAACAGGTCCCCTCAGTGAGGAGGGGACGGGAGGGGCGGACCCGGGATCAGATCTGGGCGCCGGACAGGCGCTCGACCGCGCGCAGCAGGGCCGAGTGGTCCAGGCCGCCGTCACCCTGGGCGCGCAGCGAGGCGACCAGCTGGGCGACGACCGCGCCGACCGGGAGGGCCGCACCGACGTTGCGGGCGGCGTCGGTGACGATGCCCATGTCCTTGTGGTGCAGGTCGATCCGGAAACCGGGCTTGAAGTCGCGGTTCAGGAAGTTGTCCTTCTTGCGGGTCAGGACCGTGGAGCCGGCCAGACCGCCGTTGAGGACGTCCAGGGCGGCCTGGAGGTTCACGCCGGACTTCTCAAGGAAGACCACGGCCTCGGCGCACGCCTGGATGTTCACCGCGACGATCAGCTGGTTGGCGGCCTTCACCGTCTGGCCCGAGCCGTGCGGACCGCACAGGACGATGGTCTTGCCGAGCGTCTCAAGGATCGGGAGGGCCGCGTCGAAGTCGGCCTGCTCGCCACCCACCATGATCGACAGGACGGCCTCGATGGCGCCGGCCTCGCCGCCGGACACCGGGGCGTCGATGACGCGGATGCCCTTCTCGGCGGCGTTCTTCGCCAGGTCGATCGAGGTCTGCGGGGTGATCGACGACATGTCGATGATCAGCGCGCCGGACTTCGCGTTCTCAAGGATGCCCTCGGGACCGTAGTTGATGGCCTCGACCTGCGGGGAGGCGGGCACCATCGTGATGACGACGTCGGCGTCCTTGACGGCCTCGGCGATCGAGCCGGCGGCGGTGCCGCCGGCGGCGGCCAGGCGGTCCAGCTTGTCCTGCTCCAGGGTGAAGCCGGTGACGGGGTAGCCGGCCTTGATGAGGTTCTCGGACATGGGGGAGCCCATGATTCCGAGGCCGATCCAGGCGATCTTGGGGAGGGTGCTCATGATGAGGGTCCTTCTCTTAATGCTTTGTACGAAAAGTGCGGGGGGTGCCTGGCTGATCGCCTGGACTTGGTCCGCCTATCGGGCGGCGCGGGCCTCGGCCGGCAGCCATTCGAAGGACGCGGCGGCGTCGGCCGCCTTGTACTCCAGGCCTACGTAGCCCTGGTATCCGGCCTTCTTCAGCTGGTCGAGCAGGTCCTCAAGGGGCAGCTCACCGGTGCCGGGGGCACCGCGTCCCGGCTTGTCCGCGATCTGGACGTGGCCGGTCTTGGCGGCGTACTTTTCGATGACCTCGGAGAGGTCCTCATCGTTCATCGCCAGGTGGTACAGGTCGAGCAGGAACTTGGCGTTGCCGAGGCCGGTGGCCTCGTTCACCTTGTCCACGACCTCGATGCCGGCCGGGGCGCTCACCAGCGGGTAGAGCGGCGACTCGGGCTTGTTGAGGGTCTCGATCAGGAGGATCGCGCCGACGCGGTCCGCCGCCCGGGCGGCCACGACCAGGTTCTTGAGCGCGAGCTCGTCCTGGACGGCGGGGTCCACACCCTCGACGCGGTTGCCGTAGAGGGCGTTCAGCGCCTTGCAGCCGACCGAGGCCGCGAAATCGGCGGCCACGTTGATGTTGGCGTTGAAGCGCTCCGACTCCTCACCGGGAACCGACACCGCACCGCGGTCCGGGCCCGGCAGTTGGCCGGCGTAGAAGTTCAGGCCCACCAGCTGGGTGCCGGCGTCCTCAAGAGCCTTCTTGAGGGCGTCGAGCTCCTCCTGGGCGGGGGTGGGGGTCTCGATCCAGGGCCACCACAGCTCGACCGCGGTGAAGCCCGCCGCGGCGGCGGCCGCGGGACGCTCCAGAAGCGGGAGTTCCGTGAAGAGGATCGAAAGGTTCACATCGAAGCGCTGGTCCGTGTATCCCATGAGGGGTGTGCGCTCCTTCCGTATTGCGGAAGTTTGTTTCTGCCTGATGGAAGACTGCAAGCAGGGTGACGCTCTTGTCAAGTACGGACTGCCGAAAAATCGTGACCGGGAGGTAGCTTGACCAGCGTGCGATTGAGAGTGGAGTTCACGACCGAGCCCTTCGATCTCGAAGAGGCCCCTGCCCATGCCGTGGCCGCTCGCGAGGTCATCCAGAAGGCGCAGCTGGACGCCGTGGATGTCGGCCCGTTCGGCAACACCGCCGAAGGGGACGCCGGCGAGGTGCTCGGCGCGGTGTCCGCGCTGCTGCGCGACGCGCTGGATGCCGGAGCCACGCGGGTTTCGCTGCAGGTCAACGTGATCCGGGAGGACACCCCATGACCGAGCCCCGTGATCACCCGTTCGTCGCTGCGGTCAAGCCGCTGGTGGACGCGATGGGCGGCCTGCTGTTGGATCCCGCCCTCGCGCAGCCCGACGACGTCGTGCTCGCCTGGGAGGGGCAGGACCTGCTGGCGGTCCGCCTGCCCCAGCTCTCCGACTCGCTGGACCACATCCTGGCGGCCCTGGAGCGCAAGCACGGCGTACCGTTGTCGCAGCTGGACCGGAAGTCCAAGCAGGACGTGGTGCGGATACTGGAGGCGCGGGGCGCCTTCTCCGTACGACACGGCGTGGAGACGGTGGCGAGCGCACTGGGCGTAAGCCGTTTCACGGTCTACAACTACTTGAACCGGGACTCAAACACTCCCAAAGGACCCCCCAAGAACCACCAAGCGTGATGCGGTCTGACCCACAGTGACGAGCCGCCGCCCCATTCATCCGGGCGGCGGCTTTTGTGTACGGGAAGTTTCAACAAAGTGTTGACGCCGTGTTGTCGAGGGCGTTAGCTATGCCCAGCCCGTCAAAGCAACAAGGCCACGGAGGCCTACCGTGACTTCGAGTCCGACCCCGGGTCTCACCCGGTTCAACACCTTGGACGACAGTGCGGCCACGGCCGAGCTGCACGAGGTGTGCGCCAGTTCGGCGTGGGGGAGCAAGCTGCTCGCCCAGCGCCCCTTCACCACCGCCGACGCCCTGTTCGCCGCCAGCGACGCCGCCATGGCCGAGCTGACCGCGGCCGACCTGGAAGAGGCGATGGCGGGCCACCCGCCGATCGGCCGGCCGAAGCCCGGCGACCCGACTTCCGCCCGCGAGCAGCGCGGCATGGCCGGGGCCTCCGAGGAGCTCAAGGCTGAACTGCTCGAACTGAACCTGGCGTACCAGGAGAAGTTCGGCCACGTCTTCCTGATCTGCGCCACCGGTGCGACCGGTGAGCAGATGCGGGACGCGGTCAAGGTCCGGATCGAGAACGATGCCGAGGTCGAGCGGGAGATCGCCCGCGGAGAGCTCGTCAAGATCAACCGGATCCGACTGACCCGACTCGTCGAAGGAGAGTGAACAACCATGAGCACTGAGACCACCGCCTCGGTGTCCACGCACATCCTGGACACCAGCATCGGCCGCCCCGCCGAGGGCGTCGCCATCTCGCTGTCGGCCCGCTCGGGCTTCGACGCCGAGTGGAAGGCGCTCGGCGGCTCCGCGACCGACGCCGACGGGCGTTGCAAGGACCTCCCGGCCCTGCCGGAGGGCACCACCCACGTACGCCTCGACTTCGAGACCGAGGCGTACTTCTCCAAGAAGCAAGCCGCCGAGGCGCAGCAGGACGCCCCCCGCGTAAGGGACAGCGGTGCGTTCTTCCCCGAGGTCACGATCACCTTCGCGGTGAACCCGGGCGAGCACTACCACGTACCGCTGCTGCTCAACCCGTTCGGCTACTCCGTTTACCGAGGGAGCTAGCAGACATGCCCACGATTCTCGGCCAGAACCAGTACGGCAAAGCAGAGAACCGCGTCGTCAAGATCACGCGGGACGGCGACACCCACCACATCAAGGACCTGAACGTCTCGGTCGCCCTCTCCGGCGACATGGACGACGTCCACTACTCCGGGTCGAACGCCAACGTCCTGCCGACGGACACCACCAAGAACACGGTGTACGCCTTCGCCAAGGAATACGGCATCGAGTCCGCCGAGCAGTTCGGCATCCACCTGGCGCGCTGGTTCGTCACCAGCCAGGAGCCGATCAAGCGGGCGCGCATCCGGATCGAGGAGTACGCCTGGGACCGGATCGCCACCTCGGACGCCAACTCCAAGTTCATCGGCTCCGACGAGGTGAACCACTCCTTCGTCCGCAAGGGCATGGAGACCCGCGTCACCCAGATCACGTACGACGGTGAGAAGTGGGAGGTCATCTCCGGCCTCAAGGACCTCATCGTCATGAACTCCACGAACTCCGAGTTCTGGGGTTACGTGAAGGACAAGTACACGACCCTGCAGGAGGCGTACGACCGCATCCTGGCCACCCAGGTGTCGGGCCGCTGGCGCTTCAACTGGTCGGACGACGAGCAGCGGATGCCCAACTGGGAGAAGTCCTACGCCGAGACCAAGAAGCACATGCTCCAGGCCTTCGCGGAGACCTACTCCCTCTCGCTGCAGCAGACCCTCTACCAGATGGGTTCGCGCATCATCAACCACCGTTCGGAGATCGACGAGGTCCGCTTCTCGCTCCCGAACAAGCACCACTTCCTCGTCGACCTGGAGCCCTTCGGCCTCAAGAACGACAACGAGGTCTACTTCGCCGCGGACCGCCCGTACGGTCTGATCGAGGCCACGGTCCTGCGGGACGGCGTTGACGCCCGCATCCCCGTGGACATGACCAACCTCTGATGCGGCAGGCTCGTCCCGGGGCTCCGCAGTGGCCCCGGGACGGCGCACGCCCCCCACGCGACACACTTTCAACTTCGTGAATCGGCACCCGGACGCAACATACGGGGCGGCAGTACTGTCAGCTGTCCAGGCCCCCGGCTCCGGCACTCAAATCCCCTGGGTTTTGCCGTGCCCGCACCGCCACTGAAAGCACGAGGAAGTCCCATGGCAGCATCGGCAGCCCATGACAGCGCCGTGGAGCGCATCGTCATCGAAAACTGTGCGATTGCGACCGTCGACGCGAACGACACCGAGTACGCCTCGGGCCACGTGGTCGTCGCCGGCAACAAGATCGAGTCGATCGGCGCGGGCAAGGCCCCCGAGAACCTCGACAATGTGGTCCGCCGCATCGACGGCACGGGTCACCTCGTCACCCCGGGTCTGGTCAACACCCACCACCACTTCTACCAGTGGATCACGCGTGGTCTGGCCACCGACCACAACCTCTTCAACTGGCTCGTCGCGCTGTACCCGACGTGGGCGCGGATCGACGAGCAGATGGCGTACACGGCCGCCCAGGGCTCCCTGGCGATGATGGCCAAGGGCGGCGTCACCACCGCCATGGACCACCACTACGTCTTCCCCAAGGGCTCCGGCGACCTCTCCGGCGCGATCATCCGCGCCGCGTCCGAGATGGGCGTCCGCTTCACCCTCGCCCGCGGCTCCATGGACCGCAGCGTGAAGGACGGCGGCCTGCCGCCGGACCACGCCGTCGAGACCCTGGAAGGCGCGCTCGCCGACACCGAGGCGACCGTCAAGAAGCACCACGACTCCTCGTTCGACGCGATGACCCAGGTCGCCGTCGCCCCGTGCTCCCCCTTCTCGGTCTCCACCGAGCTGCTGAAGCAGGGCGCCGAGCTGGCCCGCCGGCTGGGTGTGCGCATGCACACGCACGGCTCGGAGACGGTCGAGGAAGAACAGTTCTGCAAGGAGCTGTTCGGCATGGGCCCGACCGACTACTTCGAGTCGACCGGCTGGCTCGGCGAGGACGTGTGGATGGCGCACAGCGTCCACATGAACGACTCCGACATCGCCGCGTTCGCCCGGACCAAGACCGGTGTCGCGCACTGCCCGTCCTCCAACGCCCGTCTGGCCGCCGGCATCGCCCGCGTCCCGGACATGCTCGCCGCCGGTGTCCCGGTCGGCCTCGGCGTGGACGGCACCGCCTCCAACGAGTCCGGTGAGCTGCACACCGAGCTGCGCAACGCACTGCTGATCAACCGCCTCAACCCGGTGCACCGCGAGCGCGCCCTCAACGCGCGCCAGGCCCTGCGGCTGGGCACGTACGGCGGCGCCCAGGTGCTCGGCCGCGCCTCGCAGATCGGCTCCCTGGAGGTCGGCAAGCTCGCCGACCTGGTGATGTGGAACCTGGGCACGCTGGCCCACTCCTCCATCGCCGACCCGGTGACCGCGCTGGTCTTCGGTGCGGCCGCCCCGGTGACCCTGTCGCTGGTCAACGGCAAGCAGATCGTCGAGAACAACCGACTGCTCTTCGCCGACGAGGACGCCATCGCGGTGTCCACGCGGGAAGAGGCCCAGCGCCTCGCGCGCATCACCGCGCAGGGCTGATCTCCCCAGGCTGCGGCCGGGGGGTTCTGACAGATGTCCGGCCGGGGGGGACGGCCCCCGGCCGGAGGCCGCGGACCCGAGCGGGGTCCGCGGCAGCCGTTCCCGGGAAGCGCCTGAGGGACTTCCGAGGGCGCCCCCGGGGCGGTGACTCGTGCCACTGCTCTCCCCTGGCGGAACACGACTCGGGCGAATCGTTTCCGCATGCCCTGAACCCTCGTAACCCCCGCACCACCCACAACTGAACACCGTCTCGACTCGCAGAGCTTTCGCACCACCTCCATGACACCCACGTCCCCTGCCGACGTGTTTAACCGACCGGAGGAAGCCGTGGCACCCACGCCCAGGTTTCGCAAAGACGCAGTCGCAGTACCGGAGGAGAAGCACCCGGTCGACGAGACCCTGCCTCCGCTGAAAATGTTCACGAGCGGGCTCCAGCACGTGGCCGCCATGTACGCGGGTGTCGTGGCCCCGCCCATGATCGTCGGCCCTGCCGTCGGACTCTCCGCCACCGAGACCGCCTTCCTGATGGGCGCCTCCCTCTTCACCGCAGGGCTCGCCACCCTCCTCCAGACCCTCGGCTTCTGGAAGATCGGCGCCAAACTCCCCTTCGTCAACGGCGTCTCGTTCGCCGGCGTGACCCCGATGATCGCCATCGGCAAGGGCCAGGGGGACCACGCCGTCCCCGTCATCTTCGGCGCCATCATCGTGGCCGGGGTGATCGGCTTCTTCGCGGCCCCCTACTTCGGCAAACTGGTCCGCTTCTTCCCGCCCGTCGTCACCGGTACGGTCATCACCCTGATCGGCGTCTCCCTGCTGCCGGTGGCCTTCAACTGGTCCCAGGGCGGCAACCGCACCGCCACCGACTACGGTTCGATGAAGAACATCGGCATGGCCGCCGCCACCCTCGTGATCGTCCTGCTGATGCGCAAGTTCCTGCGCGGCTTCCTCCAGCAGATCGCCATTCTGCTCGGCCTGGTCGCCGGCACGCTGCTGGCGATACCGCTCGGCATGACCAGCTTCGACGCCGTCAAGAACGCCTCCGTGGTGGGCTTCCCGACCCCCTTCCACTTCGGCGCCCCGCAGTTCCAGGTCGCCGCCATCCTCTCGATGTGCATCGTCATGCTGGTCTGCATGACGGAGTCCACCGCCGACATCCTGGCCCTCGGCAAGATCGTCGGCCGCCCGGCGGACGCCCGCACCATCGAGGGCGGCCTGCGCGCCGACACCCTCGGCAGCGCGCTCAGCCCGCTGTTCAACGGGTTCATGTGCAGCGCCTTCGCGCAGAACATCGGCCTGGTGGCGATGACCAAGGTGCGCAGCCGGTTCGTCGTGGCCGCGGGCGGGGTCATCCTGATCGTGCTGGGCCTGTGCCCGATGGCGGCCTCGGTCATCGGAGTGGTCCCGCTGCCGGTTCTCGGCGGCGCCGGGATCGTGCTGTTCGGCTCGGTGGCGGCCAGCGGGATCCAGACCCTGGCCGGCGCGGCCATGGAGAAGGGCGAGAACGCCCTGATCGTGGCCGCCTCCGTGGGCATCGGCCTGATCCCGATCGCCGCGCCCGACTTCTACCACGCCTTCCCCAAGGACCTGCTGGTCGTCCTGGACTCGGGCATCAGCACCGGCTGCGTGGTGGCCATCGTGCTGAACCTGGCCTTCAACCACCTGGGTGCCAGGCGTTCCGCGAACGCCGAGCCCGTCCCGGAACCGCTGCCGGTGCACTAGCGCCGTACGGCCGTACGGTACGGCGGTGCGTACGCCACCCACTGCGGGCGTGGCGTGCGCACCGCAGTGCCGGCGTACCGGCGTACCGGCGTACCGGCGTCAGCGGTAGTCGTCGGGGTGGCCCTGCATCCAGGCGTTGATCTTGTCGCGGGTGCCGATCAGCGAAGTCTGGTGCTTCTTGAGGTTCTCGAAGGACCGGTCGCCGCCGAGCTCCCCGTCGAGCTTCTCGATCAGTTCGATCGGCTCGGGGAAGTGGCCGGGCCCCTTCGGGTCCGCCTTCATGGCACGGTCCATGCGGTGGAGTTCGTCGTAGACCCGCCCGAGGAAGTACGCACAGTTGCCCGGGGTGCACGATTCGCCCAGGGTCGCCTGGAGCCCGGCGAAGGCGTCGCGCACCTTCTCGGCCGGTCTCGAAGCGGACGCCGAGGGCGGTACGGAGACGGCGGAGCCCTCGCCGGCCGCCGAGGGCGGAGCGAGCGTGCCCGCCGACGAGCCGGCCCCGCCGGTGGCCCCCGCCGCACCTCCGGCCGGCGCGCCGGCTTTCGGGGCCGTGCTGGTCGCGCTGCAGGAGACGCTGAGCGCGGCCAAGGCCACGGCCACCACGGCCGCGCCCCGTACTGAAGACCTGAACATGGCACTCCCCGTGATCGTCGAATCAGCCGACCCTACAGGCCGGAACGGACCGGATCGGAACGGGAGTTCCAGGGCCGGGGCGGTTGCCACAGCATGAGGTTGCTCATCAGCTCGGCCTGTTCGACGGCGTCGTCGAGGGCGTGGTGGGTGTGGGGGCGGCGGGAGAGGAGCTCCCTCGGCATCCGGCCCTTGACCGCGGAGAACGTCCAGTCGAAGGAGGCGGGGTACCCGCACATCACCGGCTGCGCCCGGGCCGCCGCCGGCACCTCCGCGACCCACGCGCGGCCGCCGGGCCGGTGCCCCCGCGGCGGAGGCGTTCCCGGTCCAGTCCGCCGACCGCGAGCGCCTCCGGCACGTACTGGTAGAGGCTCGGGCGTGCGGTACGGGCTGTCATGCACCGGAGCATGCCGGCCCGCACCGCGTCGATCACCTGGTTACAAGCGGGGGCTCACGAGGCGGGGGAGAGGTACATCCCGCTCTGGTCCGCTCCCGCCGTGTTCTTGCAACCGACGTTGGCGGTGGCGGGCTGGGCCACCGCCAGGGCCAGGCAGCGGCCGGCGGCGAGCTGGCCGAAGTAGTTCGGGTGCATGGACTCCTGGACGAGGCCCTGCGTCTCGCTGCTGTCGATCCAGCGCGCCCACTCGCTCGTCTTCGCCGAGGCCGGGACCGCGGAGGTCACCTGCTTGCTCGCGGTGGCGCACACCTCGCGACCCTGGAGCATGTCCCGCAGGTCCAGGAACTGCACCCCCTTGGCGGCGGCCACCGCCTTGAGGCGGTTCGCGAGTTGCGGGACGAGCGAGTCCCGCGCCCAGTCGGAGTCCTTGTTCCAGAAGGGGCATCCGCCGGTGTTGAGCCGGCTCCAGTCGCTCTGGGTGTAGCGGTTCTCGGCGCCGCGGGGTATGGGCGAGGGGTAGGACTGCAGGACGATCCGGTACGAGGAGTCGGCGTACCCGGCGCCCTGCATCACGGCCCGGATCTCGTCGACGGACTTGCCGACACCGGCCATGACCCCGTCGATCTTCTGGTCGACGCCGTACTGCTGGTCGTCGTAACAGTAGGAGTTCCAGAGCACGAAGTCGTACGCGCACTCCTTGATGATGTCGGCGAAGCCGAGGTCGTTCCCGCCGATGGACAGGGCGATGACCTTGACGTTGTCGGCGGCGGCCACGGCGGCGAGCTGATCGGCCTGCGGGGCCTCGCCCTTGAAGGCCACGCCGCCGTTGGAGGCGCGGAACACGTTCGCGGAGACCGCCCCGGAGCAGGCCAGGTTCACAGCGACGTCGGCGATCGCCCCGGCGCTCTTGACCTCGGCGGAGTCGGACCGGTGGCAGCCGCCCGCGGTGCTGCCGTACACCTTGGCGGGATCGTAGGTGCTCCCGCTGACCCAGGCCCGGTCGGTGCCGTTCCTGCTGCCCGTGTTGGTGAGGCTGTTGCCCTTCCAGCGGCCGGCCTCGCCGGAGATGTAGCTGTCGCCCATGGACACCACGGCGGTGGGCCCGGTGCCGGGCCCGGCCACGGCGGTCCCGGCGCCGCCGATCAGCGCGCTGACGGCGAGCGGCACGACCATCCCGACTCCGGCGAGTCGTCGCACACGACGGGCGGCCCGGTTCTTGCTGGCGTTGCGGAATCCGATCACGACGGAACTCCTGCGTTCGGCCATGCCGAAAATCCGGACAAGTCCGGTACATGGCTGGGTAAGTGGGGGAGAACCGCCGGCCGGTGGCACCGGAAAGGTGACACGGCGCATGTTGTTACCGCTAGGTAGCCGCAGATTACGATGACGTAACGCCCGACCGTTCGTTCGGGAGTTGTGGTGCGCGCACAGCTCCGCCCCCGTGCCGGAGGGCAGCGGGGGCGGAGCCGTGGTGAGGGGTTTTCGGCTGCTGTGCGAGGTCAGCCGAAAGCGGGGCGGGGTGTCAGCCGACGAGCTGGTCGTAGGCCGGGAGCGTCAGGAAGTCCGCGTAGTCCGCGTCCAGGGAGACCTGGAGGAAGAGGTCGTGGGCCTGCTGCCACTTGCCGGCGGTGAAGGCCTCCTCGCCGATCTCGGCGCGGATCGCGGCCAGTTCCTCCGCCGCGATCGTGCGGGTCAGCTCGGCGGTGGCCCGCTCGCCGTTCTCGAAGACGACACCGGCGTTGATCCACTGCCAGACCTGCGAACGGGAGATCTCGGCCGTGGCCGCGTCCTCCATCAGGCCGAAGATGCCGACGGCGCCCAGGCCGCGCAGCCAGGCCTCGATGTAGCGGATGCCGACCTGGACCGCGTTGCGCAGGCCCTCGTACGTGGGCCTGGCGTCCAGCGAGTCGATCGCGATCAGCTCGCCGGGAGCCACCGAGACGTCCTCGCGCAGGCGGTCCTTCTGGTTCGGCTTGTCGCCGAGGACCGCGTCGAAGGAGGCCATCGCGATCGGGACCAGGTCGGGGTGCGCGACCCAGGAGCCGTCGAAGCCGTCACCGGCCTCGCGGTCCTTGTCGGCCCGGACCTTCTCGAACGCGATCCGGTTGACCTCGGCGTCCTTGCGGGACGGGATGAAGGCCGCCATGCCGCCGATGGCGTGGGCGCCGCGCTTGTGGCAGGTGCGGACCAGGAGTTCGGTGTACGCCCGCATGAACGGGGCCGTCATCGTCACCGCGTTGCGGTCCGGGAGGACGAACTTCTCCCCGCCGTCGCGGAAGTTCTTCACGATGGAGAAGAGGTAGTCCCAGCGGCCCGCGTTCAGGCCCGCCGCGTGGTCGCGCAGCTCGTAGAGGATCTCCTCCATCTCGTACGCCGCCGTGATCGTCTCGATCAGGACGGTCGCGCGGACCGTGCCCTGCGGGATGCCGACGTAGTCCTGGGCGAAGACGAAGATCTCGTTCCAGAGGCGGGCCTCCAGGTGCGACTCCGTCTTCGGCAGGTAGAAGTACGGGCCCTTGCCGAGGTCGATCAGGCGCTTGGCGTTGTGGAAGAAGTACAGGCCGAAGTCCACCAGGGCGCCCGGCACCGCGCGGCCGTCCACCTGCAGGTGGCGCTCCTCCAGGTGCCAGCCGCGGGGCCGCATGACCACGGTCGCGAGCTGCTCGGCGGGCCTCAGGGCGTACGTCTTGCCCGTGCGCTCGTCGGTGAAGTCGATGCGGCGCTCGTAGGCGTCGATCAGGTTGAGCTGGCCGAGGACGACGTTCTCCCAGGTGGGGGCCGAGGCGTCCTCGAAGTCGGCGAGCCAGACCTTGGCGCCCGAGTTCAGGGCGTTGATGGTCATCTTGCGGTCCGTCGGGCCGGTGATCTCCACACGGCGGTCGTTCAGCGCGGCCGGGGCCGGCGCGACCTTCCAGTCGCCCTCGCGGACCTGTGCGGTGTCCGGGAGGAAGTCGAGGTGGGAGGTGCGGGCGATCTCGGCGCGGCGCTCGGCGCGGCGGGCGAGGAGCTCGTCGCGGCGGGGGGTGAACCGGCGGTGGAGCTCGGCCACGAAGGCGAGAGCCGCTTCGGTAAGGACCTCGTCCTGGCGTGGCAGGGGTTCGGCGTCGACGATGGCCAGCGATGACGGCGCTGGTGCGGACATATCTGTCACTCCTTCAGCGGCGGTGCCTGGCGGCCGCGGGGGAATGCTCGCGCGAGACGGCACGCAGTGCCGTCGGGTGTGGAGAGTTCCGGAAAACGGTCGCGGGCGCCGTCTGGGGGTTCAGGGCGCTTCTGACCAGTGGATAGTAATTTCCTTATGGTGGAAGTTCAATGGTTTGTTGATGTCGAGATTCTCTGAGTCGACAGATTCCGGATCACCGTGGCCCTCAGTGCCATGGCGGTCACAGGCCGCTCAGGCCCCGCGCCACCGGGACTCAAGCCAGTCGTGCCAGGTCGGGCGGCGTGTCGATGTCGAAGGCCTCGGCGACGTCCCCGCACTCCACCAGCCTGAGCTCGTCGGCGTGATGTGTCAGGTGGACCCGCGCGCCCTTGTCGCCCTCCGCCGTCGCCGCGATGTCCGCCCACCGGTCCGCGCCGAACAGCACCGGATGGCCCCGCTCCCCGTCGTACGCGGCCGCCACCAGGCTCGTGGGGGAGCGGTACGCCTCCAGCACCCGGGCCACCGCCGCGGTCCCGATGCCCGGCTGGTCCACCAGCGAGACGAGCGCCGCGCCGGCTCCCGTGCCGGCCAGCGAGGCGAGGCCGACCCGCAGGGAGGAGCCCATGCCCTGCGCCCAGTCCGGGTTGTCCACGAGCACGCAGTCGGCCAGCTCCGCCTGCTCGCGGACCTCCGCGGCCGCGGCGCCGAGGACCACGTGGACGGGGTCGCAGCCCGCCTCGCGCAGCACCCGGACCGCGTTCTCGACCAGGGGGCGGCCGCGGTAGGGGAGCAGGGCCTTGGGGCGGCCGCCGAGGCGCCGGCCGCCGCCGGCCGCGAGGAGCAGGCCCGCGATCACGGGGCGAGCGGAGTGGTCTGCGCCGCGGTCTGCGCCGTGGTCCGCGCTGTGGTCTGTGGTGGCTGGCATGACAGCGATTCTCGCCCCTGCGCCGCGCTGCGGGGCCTGCGCGCCAGAACCCGCCGGACGGCGGTCAGCGCGGCCCCGATCGGCAGCGGCTGGGCGATCCGGTTCTCGGCGGCGGCCACCAGGGCTCGTTCGTCTCGGTCGGTCAGCGGGGTCGACATCGCGGAACTCCTTGCCAATCAGGGGCCAATACCGCGAGTCTGGTCCCCGATTGGCCTGATCGGCAGAGCCAATCAGGGGAGGTTGGCATGGCAAACGGGCGAGTGGTCCAGACGGCGGACAGGACGATCGGGAGCCGCCAGCTCGCGGCGCTGCTGCCCGCCGACGTGCTGGCCCGACCCGGCTACCGGGCCCTGGCCGAGGCCGTCCGGACCCTGATCCTCGACGGCCGGATCGCCCTGCACGTACGCCTGCCCGCCGAACGCGAGCTCGCCGAGGCGGTCGGTGCCAGCCGGGCCACCGTCACCGGGGCCTACGACCTGCTGCGCGAGAGCGGCTACGTCCGCAGCCGGCGCGGCTCCGGCACCTGGACCGAACTCCCCGACGGCCACGGCCCGGTCGGCGCCCACCTGCTGGTGGGCTCCGGCGGCTACCGGGCCGACGGAGACCCGGGCATCGACCTCGCGATCGCCGCCATGGGAGCCCCGGACCAGGCCCTGACCGAAGCCCTCGCCTGGGCGGCGCCCCGGCTGCCCGGCCTCGCCCACAGCCCCGGCTACCACCCCTTCGGCCTGCCCGACCTGCGCACCGCCATAGCCGAGCGGTTCAGCCGGCGCGGGCTCGCGACCCGGCCCGAGCAGATCCTCGTCACCGCCGGGGCCCAGCAGGCCTTCGCCCTGGTGGTGAGCCTGCTCTGCGGCGCCGGGGACCGGGTGGTCACCGAGAACCCCACGTACGCCAACGCCCTGGACGCCCTGCGGCACGCACGGCTGCGCACCGGCTCGATCGCGGTGTCCGAGGCGGGCTGGGACATGGAGATCGCCGAGAGCACCCTGCGCCAGACCGTGCCGAGGCTGGCGTACGTGATCCCGGACTTCCACAACCCGACCGGGGCGCTGATGCCCGAGGAGCAGCGGCTGCGGCTGCTGTCGGCGACGCGCCGCACCGGAACCTGGCTGGTGGTCGACGAGACGATCGCCGACATCGCCCTGGACGTACCGGCTCCGGCGCCGCTGGCCTCGCTGGCCCCCCGGGGCGGGGCGGACCACGTGATCACCATCGGCTCGCTGAGCAAGACGCACTGGGGCGGCCTGCGGGTGGGTTGGGTCCGGGCCACCGCGAAGATGATCAACGAGCTGACGGCGGTCCGGGTCTCCTCGGACATGACCGGCTCGGTCCTCGACCAGTTGGTCGCCCTGCCCCTGCTGGACGGGCTGGAGCGGACGCTGCCCGCCCGGCTCGCGCAGCTGCGGATCCGGCGGGAGGCGCTGGTGCGCTCGCTCCAGCGGCACACCCCGGAATGGTCCTGGCAGCTCCCGCCGGGCGGGCTCTCGCTCTGGGTGGACCTCGGGGAGCCGGTCAGCTCCGCCCTCGCCGAACGGGCCGGCGCCTGCGGCGTGCACATCGGGCGGGGGGCCCGCTTCGGGGTGGACGCGGGCACCTTCGAGCACCGCATCCGGATCCCGTACACCCTGCCGCCGCAGGACCTGGACGACGGCATACGCCGCCTCGCGGCCGCCTTCCACGACGGGGTCCCGCTGACCCCGGCGGTGGAGCGCCCGCACTGGGTGGCCTGAGCGGCGGTCCGCGCCGCCCCGACCGCTACCGCCCCG